>JBBILK010000088.1:0-8968 GCA_037444965.1 Actinomycetota bacterium
ACGAGCTGCGGGGTTCGCTTGAGGTGCAGCTCGCGGCCCAGCCGGTGCTGCAGGATCCCCCGGGAGGACTCGAGCCCGGCGAGCGTCTGCTCCCGCTGGCGCTCCGAGCCGAGGACGCTGACGTAGACGGTCGCCTGCCTGAGGTCGGGGTTCGCCCGCACCTCCGTCACGGTCACGAACCCGATACGTGGGTCCTTCAGCTCGCCGACGCTCTCCGAGATCACCTCCCGGAGCGCCTCGTTGACGCGGCGCATCCGGCTACTCATCGAGCGTGACCACGTCGCGCGTGGCGCCGAGCAGCTCGTAGCCCTGGCCGATCACGTAGCGCTCCGCGCCGTCGAGGAGCTGCTGGAGCTCGCCGTGGCCGCGCGCGACGCAGGCGATGGTGAGCCGCGAGCGCTGCCAGACATCGTGGTGGTCGACCTCCGCGACCGAGGCGCCGAAGCGCCGCGCGAGCTGCGCTTTCAGCGAGAGGAGCTCCTTGCGCTTCCCTTCAGCGAGTGGTTCTCCGGGAAGTGGAGCTCGAACGAGAGGATGCCGACGTAGCCGGAGTTTCCCGCCATCTGCGGGCCAATCCAGACCTTCAGTCGGTCTCTGTCTGTGCGCTCGGCGCGGCAGAGGCCGGGGCGAGGAGGTCGGTGCGCTCGACCTCGCGCGTCTCGTAGAACTCGAGGATGTCGCCCTCCTTGACGTCGTTGAAGCCCTCGAGCTGGATGCCGCACTCGAATCCCGCCTGCACCTCGCGGACGTCGTCCTTGAAGCGCTTGAGGCTCGCGATCGTCGTCTCGTAGACGACCGTCCCCTCGCGCACGACCCGCACGCTGGCATTCCGCCGGACGACGCCGTTCGTCACGTAGCAGCCGGCGATCACGCCGAGGCGGGAGATCCGGAAGAGCGCACGGACCTCGGCCTCGCCGAGCGTCTCCTCGACCTCTTCGGGAGCGAGCATGCCGACGAGCGCGCGCTGGATGTCCTCGGTCAGCTGGTAGATGACGCGGTAGGTGCGGAGGTCGACGCCCTCGCGCTCGGCGAGCGCCCGGGCCTCCGCGTTCGGCCGGACGTTGAAGCCGACGACGATCGCGTTCGAGGCGGAGGCGAGCATCACGTCGCCTTCGGAGATCGCGCCGATGCCCGTGTGGATCACGTTCACGCGCACCTCGGGGTGCTGGATCTTCGCGAGCTCCCCGGCGACGGCCTCGACCGACCCCTGGACGTCGCCCTTCACGATCACGTTCAGCTCCTGGACGCCTCCCGCTTCCATCCGCTCGAACAGGTCCTCGAGCGACGGGCCGCGCTTCGACTGCCGCGCGAGCTGCTCCGCCTTCAGCCGCTGGCCGCGGATTCCGGCCAGGTGGCGGGCGTTGCGCTCGTTCTCGACGACCCGCGCGTGCTCGCCCGCCTGCGGCGGCTTGTCGAAGCCGAGGATCTCCACCGGCGTTCCGGGCTTCGCGTCCTTGACCCGCTCGCCGCGGAAGTCGTAGAGCGCTCTCACCTTGCCCCAGGCGTCGCCGGCGACGATCGCGTCGCCGATCCGCAGCGTGCCGCGCTGGACGAGCATCGTCGCGACCGGGCCGCGACCGACGTCGAGCCGGCTCTCGATGATCGGGCCGGACGCCTTCGCGACGGGGTTGGCCTTGAGCTCGAGCTCGGCGTCGGCGACGAGGAGGACCTTCTCGAGCAGGTCGTCGAGGTTCTGCCCCACCTTCGCGGAGACGTCGGAGAACTGCACCGTGCCGCCCCACTCCTCCGGCTGCAGCCCCTCCGCGACGAGCTCCTGACGCACCCGCGTCGGGTTGGCGTCGGGCCTGTCGATCTTGTTCACGGCCACGACGATGGGAACGTCGGCAGCCCGGGCGTGGCTGATCGATTCCTTCGTCTGCGGCATGACGCCGTCGTCGGCCGCGACCACGAGCACGGCGATGTCCGTCACCTTCGCGCCCCGGGCGCGGAGCGCGGTGAACGCCTCGTGTCCCGGCGTGTCGAGGAAGGTGATCCGGCGCCCGTCGTGGTCGACCTGGTACGCGCCGATGTGCTGGGTGATCCCGCCCGCCTCGGTCTCGACGACGGCGCTCTTGCGGATCGCGTCGAGCAGCGTCGTCTTGCCGTGGTCGACGTGGCCCATGATCGTGACGACGGGGGGCCGCGGCTTCAGGTCCTTCGGATCGTCCTGGAACGCCTCCGGCTCGAGCTCCTCCTCGTCGGCATGCTTGATCTCGATCTGCCGCTCGAGCTCGGTCGCGACCAGCTCGACCGCGTCGTCGCTGAGCGTCTGGGTAATGGTGACCATCTCGCCGACGCCCATCATGATCTTGATGATCTGCGAGGCAGGGACGCCGAGAGCCGCGGAGAGGTCCTTGACCGTCGCGCCGGAGGCAACCGTGACCGGCCCCGCCTCCTTGGCGGACGGCTGGGTCGCGTCCCGTGCCTGCTTCGCGGCCGGGGCTCCTTCGCGGGTGCGCTGGTCGGGCCGCGGCCGCGGCGTGTCGATC
This sequence comes from Actinomycetota bacterium, assembly GCA_037444965.1. Classification (GTDB taxonomy): domain Bacteria; phylum Actinomycetota; class Thermoleophilia; order Gaiellales; family Gaiellaceae; genus JBBILK01. The sequence goes on from JBBILK010000088.1 coordinate 2,490, forward strand.
ACGACTCGGCGCTTGCGGCGCCCAGCCGGCGTGCCGCCGCGGGGGCGCAGCGGGCGCTGGGGCTTGTTCCCTCCCTCTGCCATCAGCTCAGCTTAGCCTTCCCCGTAAAGACCCTGCAAATCGAGCGGAACGTCCACCGGCTCGCGCAGCGTGCGCTGGAACGCCCGCTGTGCGACGGCCCGCTCGAAGCAGGCGAGCCGCGGGCACGTGTAGGCACCCCGGCCGGGGGCGCGCCGGGTCGGGTCGGCAACGAGCCGGCCGCTGCGCGCCACGAAGCGGTAGAGCGCCGCCTTCGGCGCTTTCCGGCCGCAGCCGGCACAGGTGCGGATGGGCTGGGACACTAGGCAACGGCCGCCTCGCCTTCCTGCGCGGCGAGCTCGCGGTGGGCGGGGATGCCGCAGTAGCGGGACCCCGGCAGGGCCGCGTTCGGGCAGCGCTTGCCGGTCGAGAGCACGGCGGTGCAGCGCCCCGAGAACTCCTCCTCCGCGCCGGTGCCGCCGAAGGCCGCTTCGGCCTCGGCCTCCGCGAACTCGGATTCGGACTGGATGTCGACCTTCCAGCCGGTGAGGCGGGCGGCCAGGCGGGCGTTCATGCCCTCCTTGCCGATCGCGAGCGAGAGCTGGTCGTTGGGGACGATCACGGTCGCCTCCCGCGACTCGTCGTCGACCAGGACCTCGCGGACGCGCGCCGGCGAGAGCGCTTTCGCGAGGAACCGCGCAGGCTCGGGGTTCCACGGGATGATGTCGATCTTCTCGCCGCGCAGCTCGGAGACGACCATTCGGACACGCGAGCCGCGCGGGCCGACGCACGCGCCGACCGGATCGACGCCCTGGGCATGGGACTGCACGGCGATCTTCGAGCGGTAGCCGGGCTCGCGCGCGACCGCGCGGATCTCGACCAGGCCGTCGGCGACCTCCGGTACCTCGAGCTCGAAGAGTGTCCGGATCAGCTCGGGGTCGCGCCGGGAGAGGATCACCTGGGGCCCTTTCGTGCCGGAGCGGACCTCCGTGATCACCGCCTTGATGCGGCTGCCCTGCTCGTACCGCTCTCCGTCGACCTGCTCGGAGCGGGGCAGCAGCGCCTCCACCTTGCCCAGGTCGACGAGCACGTTGTTGCGGTCGCCCGCCTGCTGGACGATGCCGGTGACGACCTCGCCGACGCGGTCGACGTACCGTCGTACATCATCGCGCGCTCGGCCTCGCGAATGCGCTGGAGGATCACCTGCTTCGCCGTCTGGGCGGCGATGCGCCCGAAGTTCTCCGGCGTGACGTCGCGCCGGCTGATCTGCCCGGCGGGCACGGCCGACCAGTCGAGGTCGAGGTCGTCGTCCGAGATGAGCGTATGGGACTTCTCGCCGGTCTCGGCTTCGGCCGCCTCGAGCTCGTCGAGCTTGCGCTCGCGCGCCTCGTCGAGGAGGCGCTCCTCGAGGTCGGCCGGGACCTCGATCGCGTAGACGCGGAAGTCCCCGCTCGCGTGGTCGAGCAACACCTCGGCGTGCCGGGCCGCTCCCGGCGTCTTCTTGTACGCGGCGAGCAGGGCGTCCTCGAGGGCTTCGATCAGCGTCTCCGCCTCGATGCCCTTCTCCTTCTCGATCGCCCTGACCGCCTCGAGGATCTCCCTGCTCACGTCTACCGCCCCTCGTCGATCAGGTTGGCCCGCACGATCGCGTCGTACGGGATGTCAACAGTGCCGCCGTCGAGCTGCAACGAGAGCTTCTCCTCGCCGGCTTCCGTGACCTCGCCGCGAAACCGCGTACGCCCGTCGATCTCCTCGGCCGTCCGTACTACCGCGCGGCGTCCGACCGCCGCTTCGAAGTGGGGACGGCTCCGCAGCGGCCGCTCGCTCCCGGGCGACGAGACGTCGATCGTGTAGCGGTCGAGGTAGCTCCGGAGCAGACCGGTCACACGCTCGCAGAGCGCGTGGTCGACCCCGCTCGGGTGGTCGATGTACACGCAGAACCGCTCCGCCCCGGCGAGCTCGACCGCGAGCACCTCGACGTCCGGCGCCCCGGCCGCGATCCTCTCCTCGAGCTCGTGCTGGAGCTGTCGCTCCTTCTCGTAGACCGTCGTCACTCTCTCCTCGACCTCGCTCTCGCAGTTCGTGTCCCCTCACAAAAAGCGGGCGCTGACGCGCCCACTCCCATCGTGCTGGATGTGTGGTGGCACGCCCAAGGATAGCAGCGCAGCTGCCGGTCCGACCCCGAGCTTGTGCGTTATGCGTCGAGGACGATCGTGACTGGACCGTCGTTCTCGAGCTCGACGGCCATGCGGGCGCCGAACACCCCCGTGGCGACCTCGATCCCGTGCTCGCGGAGCACCGCACAGAAGCGCTCGTAGAGCGGCTCGGCGCGGTCGGGGCGAGCGGCATCCGAGAAGCTCGGCCGGTTGCCCTTGGCGGTGTCGGCGATCAGCGTGAACTGGCTCACCACGAGCGCGCTGCCGCCGACGTCGACGACGCTCGAGTCGAACTTCCCGGCCGCGTTCTCGAAGATCCGCAGCCGCGCGACCCGCCCGGCGAGGCGGACGGCCGTGCCTTCGCCGTCGGTGTTCCGGACACCCAGGAGCACGCACAGGCCGCGTCCGATCTCGGCGACCGTCTCGCCCTCGACGCGAACCCGCGCGCCGCGCACGCGCTGGACGACCGCCCTCACGCGGCAAGTGTAGGGCCCGCGAGCCTCGTCTCCTAGCGGTAGACGTACACGGTCTCGCCGACCGGCGACCGGCTGTACAGCCAGTCGGCGGCCCAGACCGGGATCCTCACGCAGCCGTGGCTGGCCGGGTAGGCAGGGACGTCGGGCCAGCCGTGGATCGCGAAGCTGTTGCCGTAGAACGTCATCGTCCGGTAGAGGATCCCGGAGCCGAGCCAGGTGGTGGTCGCCGGGGCCTTCCAGCGAATCCGATGCCGGCCTTCGGGAGTGTTCCCGGTCGCTCCGGTCGACACGGGGAGCACCGCTTCGACGGAGCCGCGGCGAACGACCATCAGGATCTGGCGGGTCTTGTCGACCTCGATGTGGAGTGCCGGCCCCCGGTAGCGCGCCCGCAGCGGGTGCGCGCGCTCCAGCCGCTTCCAGGCGAGCGGCCCGACGACGCCGGTCCGGGGCAGCCCGAAGGCCTTCTGAAAGGCGATCACCGAGTCGGCCAGCTCGGAGGTGAAGAGGGATCCGGCGCGGGGGACGTGGAAGTGCAGCTCGGCGAGGCGCTGGACGAGAGCCCGCACGTCCCGCCCCGACGAGCCGATCGAGATGGTACGCCCTCCCGCGAAGACGGGAACCATCAGTTCGCGTGCCTTGAGCCCCGGCGCTGCAGGGAAGGAGAGTCGCGCAGTGAAGCGTCCGATTCCCGGCGTCGGCACGGTCGCACGAAGCCGGCCGTTCTCGGCACGGGCCGAGGCTCGACCGACGACTCGACCTTCCCGCTCGACCGTGATCGAGACCCGGCCGGAGTACGCGGCCGGTCGGATGCTTGCACTCAGCTGCGCCCCGACGTAGGCGAAGCCTCGCTTCGCCGAGACCGACACGTGAGGCGACACAAGCAGATCGACCGGATCGCTCGAGGCGCCACTCGCCGGCACGAGCGCGCGAATCGCTCCGCTGCGGTCGGCCGTGAACGTGACGGAGTATGCGCCCTGCTCGTCGGTGACGGCGCGCGCGACCTCGCTCCAGCCCTCGGTGATCGAGACCTGGAGGACGATCTCCTGACCCGCGAAGGAAGGTTGCACAGCACCGCTCGCGACGACCTCGTCCCCGTGCACGGCCACCAAGCGGGAGAGGCCGATCGTGACGGATCCGGCATCCGGGTCGGACGTGCCGGCATCGGCCGTGGCGGCGAGCGCCGCGACGGCAACGGCGACGAGCAACGCGAGGACCCCCCGCATACGACCGGGATCGGCCGGTTGAGAGCCGAGCTTTAGCCCCCCGGCGCCGGCGCTCCGCCTGTGGAGCTAGCGGGTCGCGCGCCTGCGGCCGAGCTGACGGGCCCACCACTCGCTCTCGGAGAGTTTTCGGCGGGCCCTGGCCGCGTCTTCGCTCTGCGCCGAGACGAGCTCGTCGAGGAGGTGCTCGCCACGGTCAGGCTCGGCGGGTGCCGGGGTCTCCGCGGGTCGCGACGCCGGCTCCGTTCGGCGCCGGGCGTACTCGGCGTCGAGCCGTGCCTCGCGCGCCTCGAGGCGCTTCTCCTTGGCCTCGAGCTCCTTCTCCTTGGCTTCGAGCTCCTTCGCGAACGCCTCCGAGATGAGTCGTGTGCCACGAACCTCTGCTTCCCGCTCCGCTAGCTCGGCGTCCAGCCGCTCCGACCGCAGCCGGAGCTCGGCCTCCGTCGCGCGAACGGCGGCCTCGTGGGCCTCGAGCCGGGCTGCTCGCTCGCCCAGGCGATCCTGCAGCTTGGCCAGGCCCCGCTCCTGCGCACCGAGCTCCTTCTCGCGCGCGGACGTGTCGCGCTCGCGTGCCTTCAGCTCCTCCTCCCGCGCCTTCACCGCTCGTTCGAGCGCCTCCACACGCTCTCGCGCCTTGCGGTCGGCCCCCTGGAGATCCGCCTCTCGCCGGGAGACCCGTTCCTCCCGCTCGACAACCGCCGCAACTCGTTTGGCGAGCTCCGAAGCTCCTTTGTCCCGCTCCTTGTGGAGCTCGGAGCGCTCCCGCTCGAGCCGCTTCTCTCCGTCCTCGAGCTCGAGGCTGCGGCTCTTGAGCGCCTCGTCGCGCTCTGACAGCGACCGGGCGAGCTCGCGAGCTTCGCCCTCGAGTCGCTCGGCCTCCTCGGTTCGTCGCGCGAGCTCGTCCGCCAGTTTCGCCGCGGCGCGTTCCCGCTCCTTCAGCGCTTCGGCGGCCGCTGCCAGCTCTCGTGCCCGAGAAGCGTTGGCGCGCTCCTTCGCGGCCAGCTCGGCCTCGCGCCCCGTGAGCTCCTCGGCGCTCCTCTTGCGCTCGCCGGCCCGACTCTCGAGCTCCTGCTCGCCGCTCGCGATCCTCGCCTCCCGGGCAGCGAGCGTGTCGGCCTGTCCGGCGAGCTCGTCGGCGCGCGCGGCAAGCTCCTCCCTCTGCGTTTCGAGCGCTCGCTTCAGGTCTGCCAGCTCCTCCTCGCGGGCCTGGACACCTGCGAGCGCCTCGGCGGCAGCTCCCCGCTCCTGCTCGAGCCTGCGCTCCTGCTCGGCGAGGGACGCCTCCCGTTCCTCGAGGCCGGTCTCGGCCTCGGATCGCATCTCCGCCGCCGCCCGGCGAACGCGCTCCAGCTCCTCCTCGCCGGCGGTTCGGGACGCTTCGAGTGCCCTCTCGCGCTCGGCCAGGGCAGCCTCGAGCTCGCGTACGCGGTTCTCCGCGTCGGCGAGCGCCTCCTCTCGCGTGACGAGCTCCGCTTCGCGGCGGTTCAGCGCCTCCCGCTCTTCGCCGAGCGCCCGCTCGAGCTCGGCCAGGCGGGCGAGCTCCTCGTCGTCGGCACGCGGCGGTACCGTCTCGAGGTCGACTGCGGGCTCGAGCTGCTCGTCGCTCTCGCTCGGGGGCTGCTCGGGCACCACCTCCGCCGCGCCCGCGAGCGACGACGCGAGCTCGGCGCGCAGCCCGTAGAGATCGCCTCCGTCCCCGTCGGGGCTGGACAGCCCGCGGTGGGACGACGCTCTACGGAGGCCGCCCGTCCTGTCCTTCCGCGCGGGTTCCGCCATCGCCGTCGATCTCCTCGGTCATCCGGAGGCTGCTCGCACCCTGGGCCGGCACGTTCACGGTGGCTCTGGCGGCCCGCCGTTGCTCTCGACTGTCCCGCTCGCGATCGAGCAGCCCAGGTATTCGAGTGCGAGGAGCGCTTCCTCGACGTAGGTGAGCGCGTCGTCGAGCGTCGGAAAGGTGTGTGCTCCGACCTGTACGGGATCGAGGCCGGCGCCGGTGATCGGATACACCTCGGCGTCGATGGCACACTCTCCCCCGATCTCGAGCCCACGTAGCAGGACGACCGTCCGGCCGTCCTTGATCGCGCGCCGAACGAAGAGCTGACGCGGCGGCGCGACCTCATCGAGGCCCATCGACATGTGAGAGGCATCGGCGGCATACGCAGGATCGTTAGCGGTCCGCTGTCCCTCGGTCGAGGGACGCCGGGTGCCCGCGCCGGTGAAGGCGGCGTCGGCCCTGGGTGGTAGCCTGCCGATCGTGCAGCTGCTCGAGGGCGAGAAGCTGATCTGGGAGGGTCACCCGACGTGGCGCTCGACGCTGTCCTTCTACCTCTCGTGGGGCTTCTTCGCGCTCATCCCGCTCATCGTGATCGTGCTCGTCGTCGCGCTGACCGACACGGATTGGCCGATCTGGGTCGGCGTCGTGATCACCGGCGTGGCGCTCGCGCTGCTCGTGCTCGTCGGCTGGGTCCGTCGGGTCTTCACCGTCTACACGATCACGAGCGAGCGAATCTCGATCCGGCGCGGGATCCTCTCGAAGACGGAGAGCACGGCACGGATCGACCGGGTCCAGAACGTGACGATCACCCAGAGCCCGATCGACCGGATCCTCA
>JBBILK010000089.1:0-8967 GCA_037444965.1 Actinomycetota bacterium
GTCCGCGTCCGGCTCGAGCTGCTTCGCCCGCCAGCCGACGAAGTCGTCGGGCCGGACGAGCACCGCCCCGGACGGGGTCAGGCCGAACGCCTCGGCGAAGCGGCCGCCCGGGTCGGCGAGGTCGCGCCCGACGAGGTAGGCGTCGAGCTCGACCCCGAGGGCGTCGGCCGCGGCACGCGCCGAGGTGCACCACTCGCCGCCCCCGGACGCCGCGAGCAGGACGGGCCGGCCGGCGGGCAGATCGACCGTCGAGAGCCGCACGCCGTTCCGCTCGAGGAACAGGTGGGGCACGCGCGAGCCCGGGCGGCCGCGCGAATCCCTCGGATGCTCGTGCACCGGCTGCTCCGCCGCGTCCTCCCGGAGGATCGCCGGCGAGTCGTAGCGGTAGCCGACCTCCATCGTGAAGTCGTCCACCAGCGGCTTCGCGGTCTCGAGGCCGAGATACGGGGCGACGCGGTTGACGTAGCGCGCGTACGCCTGGTCGACGGTCAGCTCGCCGATCGGGCGCCGCTCCTGATCGTACGTGTCGAGCAGCGCGGGCCCCGCCCGGCCGCGCAACACGTACGCGAGCTTCCAGGCGAGGTTGTGCGCATCCTGGACGCCGGTGTTGCCGCCGAAGCCCCCGTTCGGCGGGACGACGTGCGCGGCGTCACCCGCGAGGAAGACCCGTCCCTCCCGGTAGCGCTCGGCCGACTCCGCGGTCGCCCGCCAGGTCGCGACGTCTTCGACGACGAGCGGCATCCCCGGCACGCCGATCGCGGCACGAAGCAGCTCGAGGCATCGCTCCTCCGTCACGCCTTCCGCGACGCTCGCCCAGGGCGCCGACGGGTACGCCCCGACGATCTCGGGCCTCGCCGTGTCGCCGACGAGGTTGACGACCAGGAACCCGCCGTTCATGCGCCGGTTCAGCCGGAAGAACCCCCGCAGGACGGAGTTCGTCACGTAGCTGACCCCCTGGTTGCGCTCGCGGACGAGCGGCTCCAGATCCCACTCGGAGCGGAAGTAGATCGTGATGCTGTCGGAGAGCACCCCGTAGCCGCGCATCGCGATCCCGAGGCTCGCACGCACACCGCTTCGGTTCCCGTCGGCGGCGACGAGGTACTGCGCCCGGATCGTGCGCTCCTCCCCGCTTTCGAGGTCGCGAACGGCGGCCGTGACGCCATCCGCGTCCTGCTCGAACGAGACGAGCTCCGTGCCGTACGCGAGCGTCGCACCGAGCTCTTCCGCACGCGCACAGATCAGCGGCTCCAGCGCGTCCTGGTCCAGGAACAGCCTGATCGTCGGGCTGAACTCCTCGACGCCCGCGTTCAGGTCCGTGAAGTAGCTCGCGATCTCGCGGCCCGCGAGCGACTCGACGTTGTTGATCCCACCGCCGGGCGGGTACGACTCCGCCGAGAGCCGCCGCACCTCCTCCTCGAGCCCGAGCGAGCGGAGGATCTCGATCGTCCGCAGCTGGAAATGACCTGCCCGCGGGTGGATCGCGGTGCCCGAGTGGCGCTCCACGACCACACACTCGACCCCGTGCGCGCCGAGCAGCGCCGCCGTGGAGAGCCCAACGAGGCTGCCTCCCACGACCAGCACCGGCGTCTCGGCCTGCCCCGGCACGGGGGCAACACTAGCAAGCAGTCCGAGCGCGACCGGCCGCAGTCAGACCGGGCGCAAGGTCACGCCGGGAAGGCCGTCGAAGCCGTCGGTCTCGGCGCTCACGATCGTGCGATCGCGGGCGAGAGCCGTGGCGGCGATGATCAGATCGTGCGCTCCTCGCGGCCGACCAGAACGGCGTGTGTGCACGAGCAGCCGCGCATGCACGCGGGCGACGTCGAGGTCGTAGGTCTCGACCGGAATCGTCGCGAGCACGTCGCCGACGTAGCGCTCGCGCAACCGGCGCCGGCGCCGATCGGCGAGCTCGACACCGACGAGCAGCTCGGCTGCCGTCACGGCCGCGATCGCGACGTCGTCCTCGTCACCGATCAGCCGGTCGAGCACCTCACCGTGACGCTCGGCGTCGATCAGGATCATGGTGTCGAGGATCAGTCGGTCCACCGGCGATCGTCGACCTGAGCTGCCGCACGAACTCGCCGCACGTGCTCCGCCCAGGCCGAATCACGCGGCGCCGAGCGCAGCAGGTCCTTCACCATCCGGCCGTGGCCGCCCACGGCGGGCTCGATGCGAGCGACCGCTCGTCCCCGCCGCACGACCAGGAACGTCTCTCCACTTCGCTCGACGGCATCGAGCACGTCGGCGAACCTTCTCGCCGCCTCGGTCGCGGTCAATCTCTGCACGCGGATCAGATTATCAGAGTCTCCTTTCAGTTGAGCTCCGGCGGCGCCGACCGAAGGCGGTCGCGGGCAAGCCGCTCCAGACTCATCGCCGCGCGTGTCCGTTGGCGGAGCTCGTCGGCCAGCCGCCGGACGATCGCGCGTGCGACCGGGCTTCTGCCCCCGCGCCGCTCGAGGTCGGCGAGAGCAGCCTCCGCGTCGGGCACACCAAGCTCGCGAGCACGTCGTACCGCGGTCAGCGCGGGCTCTGCCAGCCCTTCGCCCCACAGGTCGGGCGTCATCCGCCGTAGCTCACCTGCGATCTCGGCGGGATCGCCGCGATCCAGCGCGAACGAGACGAAGCTGAGGCACGCGTAACAGATGCCCACGTCGAGGTCGAGGTCGAGCACCGCCGCAAGCGCGTCGGCTCGAGCTGCGGAAGCGGACGGACGGTCACAACTCCAGGGAAGCACAGAACGTGTGACGTGTGTGTCCGGCTCTGCAACGGCTGTGTGTCTACGCTCGAGCGGTCGAGATGCAGGGCCGACTCTCAGGCCGCGAAGCGCGAGAAGCCGCCCCAGGGGCCGAGGTACACGGGGCCGAAGCCCGCGAGAAGCTCGCGCGCCGCCGCGCTCGGGTCCCCGTAGACGACGAAGCGCGTGACGTCCACGCAGGCCATGAACCGCGCCGCCCACTTCTCGACGAAGCCGCTGACGTGGGCCACCATCGCCTCGGAGTCGGCGTACTTCTCGTAGATGTGGACGGTGCGGCCGTCGCCCGAGATGTACCACTCGTAGGCGAGCGTCTGCGGCTCCGTGCCGGTGCCCGCGACCATCTCCTCCATCAGCTCGGTGAACGCGTCGAGCGCGCCGTCCTTGACGGCGACCTCGACGACCCAGGAAACGTGGCCCTCCATCGTCCCTCCTTCCGTCGTGGTGCGGCCGACCCTACTAGAGTTCTCATGGCCGAGCACCGCAGGTCAGAAGGAGGCTGCCGCGCGATGACTCATCAGAGCCTGGAAGACGCACTGCAAGGCGTGAACCCCGTCGAGCGGGCACGCAACTCGCAGATCGGGCCGTACGTCTACCCGAAGGTCCCGAGCGAGTTCACGAACTGGAGAGACGAGCAGCGTTCCTGGCGGGAGACCTGCGCGCTCTTCGACCAGACGCACCACATGACGGACCTCTACGTCGAGGGGCCCGACGTGATCAGGCTGCTCTCGGACCTCGGCGTGAACTCGTTCGCGAGCTTCGAGGTGAACAAGGCGAAGCAGTTCGTCGCCTGCAACCCCGACGGCTACGTGATCGGCGACGCGATCGTGTTCTTCCTCGACGAGAACAGGGTCAGCCTCGTCGGGCGGCCGTCCGCGCACAACTGGGTGCAGTACCACGCGGAGACCGGCGGCTACGACGTCACGGTCGAGCGGGACGAGCGAACCGTCGCCAACCCGACCGGCCGGCGCAAGCTGTACCGCTACCAGGTGCAGGGGCCGAACGCGCTCGAGGTGCTCGAGCAGGCGACCGGCGGGCCGCTGCCGGAGATCAAGTTCTTCAACATGGGCGAGCTGACGATCGCGGGCGCACGCGTGCGCGCTCTCCATCACGGCATGTCCGGCGTTCCCGGGCTCGAGCTGTTCGGGCCCTGGGAGGAGGGCGAGGCGGTGAAGGCCGCGATCGTCGAAGCGGGCCGGGACTTCGGGCTCTGCCAGGTCGGCTCGAGGGTCTATGCCACGAACACGCTCGAGTCGGGGTGGATCCCGTGCCCTCTGCCGGCGATCTTCACCGGCGACGAGCTGAAGCCGTACCGGCAGTGGCTGCCCGCGAACGGCTACGAGGGCACCGGCTCCCTCGGCGGCAGCTTCTACTCGGACAACATCGCCGACTACTACCTGACGCCGCACGACCTCGGCTACTGGCCGTTCGTGAGGTTCGACCACGACTTCGTCGGCCGGGAAGCCCTGGAGCAGATCGCGGACACCCCGAAGCGGCGGAAGGTCACGCTCGCCTGGAACGGCGAGGACGTCGCCCGGGCGATGGGCACGCTGTTCGCGAAGGGGGAGGCGGTCAAGTACATCGACCTTCCTCTCTCCAACTACGCGACCTGGCCCTGCGACAAGGTGCTCGCCGACGGTGAGATCGTGGGCCTGTCGACGTTCTCCGGCTACAGCTACAACGAGCGCTCGATGCTGTCGCTGGCCGTGGTCGACGTCGACGTCGAGCTCGGCGCCGAGGTGACGCTCGTCTGGGGCGAGGAGGGCGGCGGGTCGGCGAAACCGGTCGTCGAGCGCCACGTGCAGGCCGAGATCCGCGCGATCGTCAGCCCGTGCCCGTATGCCGAGGTCGTTCGGACCTCCTACGCGGAAGGCTGGCGCAGCAAGGCCGCGCTCGCCTGAGCCGACCGCAGCGCGTCAGCATCGCGGGGTGAACGGGCGCAGCTCGTCCGCGCCCGGCTGGACGATGCCGATGCTCGACTCGGGGACCTCGCGCCAGTTCTCGGCGATGTCCCCGAGCGGCTCCGAGACGACGACGCGCGCCTCGTCGGACATCCGCTGGAAGCGCTCGTCGTCCGGGAAGCGCTGCTTGATCGCGCGCGCGTCGCTCGAGGGCGTCGACCGGGTCGTCCTCGAGGCCGAACGTGAGCGCGAGGTTGATGCCGAACCCGTTCCCGTTCGTGGTCGTCGCCCCGAGGCGCGAGTGCAGGCTCTGGTCGATGAGCGAGTGCTTCGGCTGGAGCACGAGCCAAGCGAGCGGAATCGGGTCGCCGAAGCATGCGAGCCAGCGGCACATCTCTCCTACCTTTCGGCTGCGCCCGGCTGTCTCGCCGGGATGCGCTGGGCGAGAAACAGGGCGACGATCGCGAGCACGGCGAGGATCGCGAGCGCGGATTTGAGACCTTCTATGCGCGCGTCGGCGTACGCGTCGAGCGTCGCGTCCGTCGTCTCCGGGTCGACCTGCGCCTGCTCGAGGGCGGCTTCGAGGTCGGCGTCCGAGATGAAGGGCACACCGCCGGCGAGCTCGACCTGGGCCTGCGTCTTGACGCTCTGAGGAATGGCGGGGCTCTGCTCGATGTTCGTCAGGAAGGCCGAGGTCAGGCTGGCGATCAGCAGCGAGCCGGCGAGCGCCGTGCCCAGCGAGGCGCCGAGGTTCGTCATCGTGTTCTGGACGCCGCCGACCTCGGGGCTCTCCTCGTCGGGCACCGCCGAGACCGTGACGGCTCCGAGTTGTGACGCGAGCGCGCCGATACCGAGCCCGATCAGGAGCAGCGGGACGAAGACGATCTCCGGCCCCGCTTCGGGATCGAGTGCTGCGAGCAGGACGACCGTTCCGGCGAGCAGCGAGAACAGTCCGCCCCGGACGACCAGCCTCGGCGAGACGTTCGGGAGGAAGCGCGGAATCCCGAGCGCGGCGGCGAGCAGGGTGACGGAGAGCGGCAACAGGCGGGCACCGGTGCCAAGCGCGCTCAGGCCGAGGGCGACCGAGAGGAAGAGCGGCACGACGAAGAAGAACCCCGCCTGCACGAGGTACTGGAAGAAGAACATGGTCAGACCGCCCGTGAGCTGCCGGTTCCGCAGCATCGCCGGGCGCACGAGCGGCTCTTCCCCCCGGTCGACCCGGTGCGCTTCCCAGCGGAAGAAGACCCAGATCACGAACAGCCCGGCGATCACGAGCCAGATCGTCGGCGAGAGCCCAGCCCAGGAGAGCCCACCGTCCTTCGGCTGGATCCACCCCCAGGTGCCGGAGCGCAGGACGCCGAAGACGAGCAGCGCCAGCCCGAGCGCCGAGAGCACCGCTCCGGCCACGTCGAGGCGGGGGCGCTCCTCCGCCGGAGCGTCAGCGATGCGGCGGGCGAGGACGAGGATCGCGAGGACGAGCACCACCTCGCCGGCGAACACCCAGCGCCACGAGAAGTACGTGGTCGCGATACCGCCGATCAGCGGGCCGATCGCGACCGCGATCGCGCCCGCGGCCGCGACCATTCCGTACGCGGCGGGTCTGCGCTCCGTCGTGAAGTTGCCTGCGACGAGGGCGACGATCGCGGGCAGGATCAGCGCCGCGCCGACCCCCTCCAGGAACGACCAGCCGAACAGCAGCACGGCGAGGTTCGGGGCGATCGCGGTCGTGAACGAGCCGCACCCGTAGACCACGCAGCCGATCGCGAACGCCCGCTTGCGGCCGATGATCGCGCCCACCTTGGCGCCCGTGATCATGAGCGCCGCCATCACGAGCGTGTAGGCGGTGATCGCTCCCTGGATCCCGGTCACGGTCGTGCCAACGTCCTTCGCGACCGTCGCGATCGAGACGTTCATCACCGAGCTGTCCAGCGTCATCAGGAACTGCCCGGCCGCGAGCGTGAGCAGCACGAGCATCGCGCCGCTCGCGCGGGCAGACCGGGCGCCGGCCTCGGCTGTCACGGAGCCCGATTCTCCCGGGGACGCCGGTTCCCTGCGGCAGTCACTCCGGCGGCGCGAGCTCGCCTCGACGAGCGGCGAGCGCGCCCGCCTCGCGCCTCTCCCCGGACCCGCTGGGAACGCGCCTCGATCAGCGCGGCTGCGGCACGATCCGGATGTAGGGCTTCGGCTCCTGCCAGCCTTCCGGCCAGATCTCCTTCGCCTGCTCGTTCGAGACCGAGCCCGCGATGATCACGTCCTCGCCCTGCTTCCAGTTCACCGGCGTCGAGACCTTGTGCTTCGCCGTCAGCTGCAGCGAGTCGATCACCCGCAGCACCTCGTCGAAGTTGCGCCCCGTCGTCATCGGGTAGACGAGGATCAGCTTCACCTTCTTGTCCGGGCCGATCACGAACACGTTGCGCACCGTCTGGTTGTCGGCGGGGGTGCGCTCCTTCGGATCGCCCTCGACCTCGGCGGGCAGCATCCCGTACAGCTTCGAGACGTTGAAGTCGGCGTCGCCGATCACCGGGTAGTTCGGGGCGTGGCCCTGCGTCTCCTCGATGTCGGCCGCCCAGCGCTCGTGGTCGCCCGTCGAGTCGACCGAGAGCCCGATGATCTTCACGCCCCGCCTGTCGAACTCCGGCTTGATCTTCGCCATGTAGCCGAGCTCCGTCGTGCACACCGGCGTGAAGTCCTTCGGGTGCGAGAACAGCACCGCCCACGAGTCCCCGATCCAGTCGTGGAAGCCGATCCGTCCCTCCGTCGTCTCCGCCGTGAAGTCCGGCGCCGTGTCCCCGATCTGCAGCGTCATCGTCTTCCTCCTCCTCCGCTTGAACAACGGCAGCGTAGCTACTTCGCGTCAGATGTGATCTTCCGGAGGATCAGGTTCCCTGATACCTTGGCCAACGTGAGCAGACGGGGCTCGGGCCGCAGACCCAACGCGCCGTGAAGACGAGCGCCTGCGTCGCCGGTGTGGGGATGACGCGCTTCGGGAAGCACGTCGACCGGAGCCTGAAGGCGCTCGCCGGCGAGGCGATCACCGCCGCCCTCGCCGATGCCGGCCTCGAGCCGTCCGACATCGAGGCCGCCTACATGGCCAACGCGGCGGCCCCGGTGATCACCGGCCAGGTCTGCGTCCCCGGGGAGATCGTGCTGCGCGAGCTCGGGATCGGAAAGATCCCCGTCGTCAACGTCGAGAACGCGTGCGCGTCCGCCGGAACAGCGCTGAACCAGGCGGCCGCGATGGTGAGCTTCGGCGCCTACGACGTCGTCCTCGCCTGCGGCTACGAGAAGCTGTTCCACGAGGACAAGGCGAGGACGTTCTCGGTCTTCTCCGGCTCGGTCGACGTCGAGCGCGCGGCGGAGCTCGCGGAGTCGATCGAGCGCGGGCTGCACGGCGCGGGCATCGAAGCCGACCTCGACGGCGCAGGTCGAACCCGGTCGCTGTTCATGGACCTGTACGCCGTGATGGCGATCGATCACATGCGGCGGTACGGGACCACGCGCGAGCAGCTCGCGGCCGTGTCCGCGAAGAACTCGCTGCACGGCAGCCTCAATCCCCGTGCGCAGTACACGGACGTCCTCACGGTTGCCGACGTGCTCGCGGCCCGGGAGGTCGCCTATCCGCTGACGCTGCCGATGTGCGCGCCGATCGGCGACGGCGCGGCGGCGGCTGTGCTCGTCGGCGAGCGCAAGGCGCGCGAGCTCGGGCTGCGGCAGCCGGCGAGGATCGTCTCCTCCGTTCTGCGGACGGGCTGGGACTACTCGCCGGAGGACGAGCAGGATGTCTTCGCGCTCGCGATCACCCAGGCCTACGAGGAGGCAGGACTCGGACCCGAGGACGTGAGCTGCGCCGAGCTGCACGACGCCTCGGCACCGGCGGAGATCATCCACACCGAGTACCTGGGCCTGTGCGAGCGAGGGGAGGGTGGACGCTTCGTCGAAGAGGGGCACTCGACGCTCGGCGGCAGGGTTCCCGTCAACACGTCCGGCGGCCTCCTGCGCAAGGGGCATCCGATCGGCGCCACCGGCATCGCCCAGATCGTCGAGCTGACCGAGCAGCTCGAGGGCCGCGCGGGCAGCCGGCAGGTGGACAGCGCCACCGTGGGGATCGCCGAGAACGGCGGCGGCTACGTCGGCGGCGACGTGGCGGCCCTCGTGGTCACGATTCTGCAGCGGTAGCCGACGTGCCCGGCGGGAACGAGCGCATCATCGCCAACCTCGTCGCGAGGCGCGCGGAGACGATGTCCGACCTCGACGTGCTGACGGTCGACCACGAGGGCCAGGCGGACGTGCGCACGTACGCGCAGCTCTGGGAGAACG
>JBBILK010000090.1:0-8937 GCA_037444965.1 Actinomycetota bacterium
TCACGCTGCAGACGCAGGCCATCCAGAACATCGCGGTCAACGGCCGCAGCTTCTACTACGCGCGCTACCCGATCCGGGTCGAGCGGTCGCGCCCCGTGCGCATCTACCTCGCCAACCTGACCGAGTTCGACCTGATCAACTCGTTCCACCTGCACGCGGACTTCTTCCGCTACCAGCCGACGGGCACCGGCGAGCACTGGGAGTACACGGACACGGTCATGCAGTGCCAGGGCCAGCGCGGCGTGCTCGAGATCGAGTTCGCGGGAACGGGCCTCTACATGTTCCACGCGCACCAGTCCGAGTTCGCCGAGCTCGGCTGGATGGGGTTCTTCGATGTCGTCGACTGAGGACTCGGCGGCGGCTCCGGCCCCGAGGCTTGCCGGCGCCCGCTGGCGGCTCTGGGCGCTCGTCCCGATCCTCGCGCTCGTCGCCTGCGTCTCGGTCTTCGCCACGGCCGGCGGGTCGCTCGTCGACCTGGTCGGACGCAACCCGCCGCCGGCGGACGAGCTCGACGTCCGCCGCGTCGAGTTCAGGCCGGGCGAGATCCGGATCCACGTCCGCAACCCGCAGCCCGACGACCTCACGATCGCCGTCGTGACGGTCGACGACGCGATCGTGCCGTTCGAGATCGACGGCTCGCCGACGCTCGGGCGCCTCGCCTCGAGGACGATCGTCGTGCCGTTCCAGTGGGTCGAGGACGATCCCTACGCCGTCGGCATCACGAGCTCGACCGGTATCCAGACGACCGCCGAGGTCGCAGCGGCCGTCGCTTCGACGGGCGCCACGCCGCGAGGCTTCCTCGGTTACGCCCTCATCGGCCTCCTCGTCGGGGTCGTGCCGGTGGCGCTCGGGCTCGCCTGGCTGCCGTCGTTGCGGCGCGCGAGCCCGAAATGGGTCGCCGCCTTCATGGCCCTGACCGGCGGGCTGCTCACGTTCCTCGCGGTCGACGCGCTCGCGGAGGCGCTCGAGCTGCAGGCGGCGCTTCCGGGGTCGCTCCAGGGGACGGGGCTCGTGCTCTTCGGCGTCGCGGCGAGCTACCTGGCGCTGACCTGGGTCTCGACGCGGTTCTCGGCGCGCGGCGCGCGGGAGCGCGACCCGGCGCTCGGCGGGCTCGCGCTGGCCACGCTCGTCGCGATCGGGATCGGCCTCCACAACCTCGGCGAGGGGCTCGCGATCGGCTCCTCGTTCGCGTTCGGGGAGCTCGCCCTCGGCACCTTCCTGATCGTGGGGTTCATGATCCACAACGTGACGGAGGGGCTCGGAATCGCGGCTCCCCTCGCGCAGGGAGAGCGGGTCGGCGTCGCCCGCCTCGCCGCCCTCGCTCTCCTCGCCGGCGCGCCCGCCGTCGCCGGCGCCTGGATCGGCGGCTTCGTCGCGAACGACGTCGTCGGCGTGCTCTTCTTCGCGATCGCGGTCGGGGCCGCCGCCCAGGTCGTGGTCGAGGTCGGCCGCTACGTCGCCCGCCGCGCGCCCGGTGGGCTCGGCTCGGGGTACGCGATCGGCGGCTTCCTCGCCGGCATCGTGATCATGTACGCGACCGGCCTGATCACGGGGTAAGGCAGGCCGGCCCGCTCGGCTGTCAGACGGTCTCCGCCGCCCGGTGGCGACGGGCGACGCCCTCGGCTTCGGCCGCCTCGGCGACCGCCTGGGCGACCGCGGGCACGACGTCGCGGTTGAAGACGCTCGGGACGATGTACTCGGGGCCGAGCTCGTCCTCCTTGACGACGGCCGCGATCGCGCGGCCGGCGGCGAGCTTCATCTCCTCGGTGATCGTCGTCGCGCGCACGTCGAGGGCGCCGCGGAAGACGCCGGGGAAGGCGAGCACGTTGTTGATCTGGTTCGGGTAGTCCGAGCGCCCGGTGGCGATGACGGCGGCGACGCCGGCGATCTCCTCGGGCTGGACCTCCGGCACCGGGTTCGCCATCGCGAAGACGACCGGGCCGGCCGCCATCCTGCCGATCCCCTCTGCCGAGACGGCGCCGGGCGCGGAGAGGCCGACGAAGACGTCCGCGCCGGCCAGCACGTCGTCGGCGCTGCCGCGCTCGTTCTCGGGGTTCGTCTCCTCCGCGTACCGCGCTTTCACGCCCTCGAGGTCCGGGCGGCCCCGGTAGAGGGCGCCGCGGCGGTCGCAGCCGACGATGTGCCGCACGCCCGCGGCCTGCAGCATCTTCGTCACCGCCACGCCGGCTGCGCCGACGCCGCTGACCACGATCTTCACGTGGTCGGCCCGCTTGCCGACGATCTCGAGCGCGTTCAGGAACGCGGCCAGGACGACGATCGCGGTGCCGTGCTGGTCGTCGTGGAAGACCGGGATGTCGAGGGAGGCCCGCAGGCGGTCCTCGATCTCGAAGCAACGCGGCGCCGAGATGTCCTCGAGGTTGATGCCGCCGAAGACGGGGGCGATCATCTCGACCGCGCGCACGATCTCGCCCGCGTCCTTCGTCTGCAGCGCGATCGGGAAGGCGTCGACGCCCCCGAACTCCTTGAACAGCATCGCCTTGCCCTCCATCACGGGCAGGGCTGCCTCCGGGCCGATGTCGCCGAGCCCGAGCACGGCGGTCCCGTCCGTGACGACCGCGACGGTGTTGCGCTTGATCGTGAGGTTCCAGACCGAGTCCGGGTCGGCGGCGATCGCCTGGCAGACGCGCGCCACGCCCGGGGTGTAGGCCATCGAGAGATCGTCCCTGGTCTTCAGCGGTGCCTTCGAGACGACCTCGATCTTCCCGCCCAGGTGGAGGAGGAAGGTGCGGTCGGAGACGTGCTCCACCTCGACGCCCGGCAGGGCGCGCACCGCGGCGACGATCCGGTCGATGTGCTCCGCGTCCTGCGCGAACACGGTCACGTCGCGTACCTTGCGGCCACGCTCGACCCGGACGAGGTCGATCGCGTCGAGCGAGCCGCCCGCATCCCCGATCGCCTGGGCGAGGCTGGCGAAGGCGCCCGGACGGTCGTCGAGGTGCACGCGCAGGGTTGCGCTGAACGAGGCGGACACGTGCGCCATGCGCCGAACGCTATCCGCTCGCGCGGCCCGAGGTCGCGGGAACTTCCGGTCCCGGGCGCGGTCAGAGACGATGATGCACGCAGTGCTCCTCCGGCTGCTCGCTACTGTCGCCGCCCTCGCGGCGCTCGCCGGGTGCGGCGGCGAGGCTGCGCCGCCGGCCGACTCCGGGATCCAGGGCCTCGTCCTGATCGGGCCGATGTGCCCGGTCGTCCAGGAGGGCGAGCCGTGCCCGGACGAGCCGTTCGCGGCGGCGATCGAGGTGCGAAGGGAAGAGGACGGCGAGCTCGCCGCAACGGTCCGCTCCGGGGCCGACGGGCGCTTCAGCGTCGACCTCGCGCCCGGGAGCTACGTCCTCGTGCCGCTCTCGCCGAACGAGGGCGCGCCGCCGTTCGCGAGCCCGGTCACGGTGCGCGTGGAGCCGCACCGGTTCACGCAGGTGACGATCTCGTACGACAGCGGCATCCGGTGAGCCGGACGCGGACGCCCGGGCTTGAGGAACGTCCTTCACGAGCCGATGAATCCGTCGTGGTGGCAGACACTTCCCACCCGTCTGCTGTGCCGTCGAGCCCCTCCCCGCGGGGTCGCGCCCCGTCGAAGCTCGAGGGCTTCCTCGTCGGCTTGAGTCTCCGTCGGAAGCTCGCGGTGATGACCCTCGGGGGCGTGTTGCTGCTCGCGGTCGTCGGCGCAGTCGCCTTCGCGAGCCTCGCGCACTCGGGGAGGGCGCGCGATTCCGTGGAGATCCTCTCCCGGGCTCTCCACTACCACCTCGACGGCGACATGATGCACGAGGCGCTCCTCGCCGATGTCTACGCATCGCTGCTCGTCGTGGACGGCGAGCCGGTTCTCGCCGCCGACGCTCTCGAGCACGAGGTCGCGGATCACGCGAACCGGCTGCGGGCGAACCTGGACGAGCTCAGGCAGCTCGAGCTCGACGGCCCTGCGGCGGCCGCGCTGGCGGAGACGCGGCCGCTCCTCGAAGCCTTCCTGGCGAAGGTCGAGGGGATGGCAGCGCTCGCCGCCGTCGACTCTCGAGCGACCGCGGCCGCGCTCCGGGATGTCCAGGCGGCGTTCGTCGCGGCAGAGGAGGCGCAGGCACGAGCGACCCGTCTGCTCAACGACGAGGTCACGAGGATGAGTGCCTCGGCGAGGGACGCCGAGCAGTCCGCGCGTCTCTGGATCGGCGCTGCCGTGCTCGGTGCGCTCGCAGTCGGGCTGGTGCTCACGCTGGTTCTCGGCCACTCGATCATCGGGCCGTTGCGGTCGCTGGGCAGGGTCGCGCGCCAGGTGGTCGACGGCGACCTCGAAGCGAGGGCCACTCCGAGGGGCTCGGACGAGGTCGCGCAGCTCGGGCAGGCGCTGAACGAGATGGCAGACAGCCTGACGGCGCTCGTTCGCCGGCACGAGCTGGATGCGGAGCGAGACCGCTTCCGGAGCCAGCTCGGCGAGGCATTCGAGCAAGCGGACGAAGAAGGCGCGGTGCACGCGGTCGTCGAGCGGGCGATGGCGCTCGTGGCGCCGTCGACCTCGATGGAGCTGCTGCTCGCAGACTCGAGCCGGGCCCACCTGCGGCGCGAGGCCGAGAGTCCGACCGGAGGCGCTCCCGGCTGTCCGGTCGAATCCCCGTTCGCGTGCGTCGCCGTCCGTCGAGGGAGCGCGATCGTGTTCGAGTCGAGCGAAGCGCTGAACGCCTGCGCCAAGCTGGGCGGGCGCTCCGCTCCCTGCTCGGCCGTCTGCGTCCCGGTGACATTCATGGGGCGTGCCCTGGGCGTCCTCCACGCGACGGGCCCGGACGGGAATCCTCCCGAGCAGGTCCAGCTCGAGCGGCTTGCCACGCTCGCCTCGCTGGCAGGCACCCGGATCGGCACCGTACGCGCCTTCCGGCGGACCCAGCTTCAAGCCTCGACCGACGGCCTCACGGGTCTCGTCAACCGGCGGACATTCGAGAGCAAGGTCCGCGAGCTGCTCACCAGGGACGAGCCGGTTGCGATCGCCGTCGGCGACCTCGACCGGTTCAAGGAGCTCAACGACACGTTCGGCCACGAGGCCGGCGACCGAGCGCTGCTTCTCTTCGCCAGCGTGCTCCGCGACAGCGTCCGGTCGGACGACGTCGCGGCTCGCCTCGGCGGAGAGGAGTTCGCCCTCGCGCTGCGCGGTCTGACTGCGAGCGATGCCGTCGGCCGCCTCGAGCGGATCAGGGAGGCGCTCGCCGATGCGACGGCCCAGCCGGGACATCTGCGCTTCACCGTCAGCTTCGGGGTGACGGACTCGACCGTCGCTGCGTCCCTGGACGAGCTGCTCCGGGTTGCCGACGCCGGCCTGTACGCCGCGAAGCAGGCAGGCCGCGACCGGATCGAGATCGGGAGCACGCTCGCGGCCCACCTCGCCGCGTCGCCGCAGCCGGCAGGCAGAGATCGGGAGGCCCCTCACGAAGAGCCCGGCGAGCGCCTGCTCGCGATCGTCGCGCTCGACGGCGACGACGAGCCACGGCCCACCGGCGTCGAGATCCGCTAGCGGTCCGCGATCCTGTACGCCGGTGACGGCGAAGGCGATCTCCGCGCTCCTGCTGGCCTGCCTTGCTCTCGCCGCCGGCGCGTGCGGCGACGGCGATCGGGAGCCGGGGTCGGCAGCGGTTCGGATCGCGACCTCCTCGGGCGAGGTGCGCTTCGTCGTGGAGCTCGCGGAGACCGCCGAGGAGCGCGAGCGGGGGCTCATGCACCGCGAGTCGCTGCCCGAACGCTCGGGCATGCTCTTCCTCTACCAGCAGCCCACGAGCACCGGCTTCTGGATGAAGGACACCCTGATCCCGCTCTCGATCGCCTTCCTCGACGCGGACGGTCGGATTCTCCGCGTCCTGGACATGGAGCCCTGCCGGGCAGATCCGTGTCCCGTCTACGTGCCGGGCGTCGACTACCTGGCCGCGCTGGAAGTGAACCGGGGAGCGTTCGAGCGAGCCGGCGTCGAAGTCGGCGACCGCGTGACCGTCGAGCGCCCCTGACCGGTCAGGGGCGGATCACGACCGGCGTTCCGAGCGGCACGCGCCGCATCAGGGCCCGCAGATCGTCGTCGTGCGCCCGCAGGCAGCCGGCAGAGCGCGCCGCGCCGATCGAGGCCGGATCGGACGTGCCGTGGATCGCCATGCGGTTGCCGCCCGTCCAGCCTGGAGGAAGGTTCGGCTGGTGTGCCGACAGCGCGAGGATGCAGCAGCCGTAGTAGGGGCCGTAGCGGGCGCCGGGCAGCTTGTCCGTGACGGCGAAGCGCCCGGTCGGCGTCGGGGACGCCGGGGCGCCGACCCCCACGGTCGTGCGCAGCACCACCTCGTCGCCGTCACGCAGGACGAGGCGGCGGCGCGAGAGGTCGATCGTGATGCTCAGACTCGTCCGACCAAGTCGCAGGGAGCGGTCGCCGAGCCGCACCCAGCCGACGTCCCCGTTCGGGAGCGCCGGGGTGAGGACCGCCAGCCACCGGCCTCGCCGCTCCACCACGGCGAGCGTCTGCGGGGAGCCGAACTCGGTCTCGGTGCCGAGGCGCGCGACGACCCGGCCACCGGGTCGTGCGTACAGCGTCAGGGATCGTCCCCGGCGAACCGCGGCGGTCAGGAAGCCGTCGGGCTCTCCCGGTGAGGGCCCGGCGGAGGGAGGGACGGGCGGCGTCGTGCCGTCAGCGACCGAAGCCGGCGGCGTGCTCTCCGTCGCAACCGACGCCCGCGGCCTCGCGACGGCAGGCTCGCCGCCGGCGAGAGCCGCAGTCGAGAACGCCGGCCGGAGCGCGGCCGCGCCGATGCAGACGAGAGCCGCGAGCACGAGGAGCAACGAGAGGCGCCGAACGGCGATGAGGCTCACAAGAGCCTGCATCGGGCCGACCGCTCAGGCGCTCGTTCACTCGAACGAGGGAACGTCCGTTGACGATCGTCCGGCAGGACAAAATCGATCTTGACTTCTCCGCCTGCGGTGCAGACAGTCGCGGCAGTGTGGAGGTGCCGCGGACGCGGCCCCGCGGGCTTCCGGAACGATCTGTGACGGAAGGAGGAGTGCGCCATGCGCAAGCGACTCGTCACCGTAGGGGCGGTCCTGGCTCTCGTCGGCATCGCCGGCGCCTGGGCGGCGACCCGCCCGGCAAAGGCCTCGACCGACGCCGACTCGAGCGCAGCCGCCGCGGCGACCGTCAACCGGTTCTACTTCCACGACGGACCGGAGGCGCTCGCCGACGGCGGGTCGACGATCGCGTCGATCGTCCTGCCGAAGGGGAACTGGGTCGTCACCGTCAAGCTCTGGGTCGACAAGGCCGTGCCCGGCGGCGACCTCTTCACGAGCTGCAGCCTGGGGCTCGGCAGCGGCTCTGGAGCCGACGGCGACAACGCCGCCTACCTCGCGCCCACGACCGGCGGCGGGGCCGGCGCGGCGGTCCTGACGATGAGCGCGTCGCACCGGTTCTCGTCGGCCGGCTCCCTCACGGTCAGCTGCGGCGACAACGGCACGAACGCCCAGTACCACCAGCTGCGCATCCAGGCCGTCAAGGTCGGCTCGATCGTCCGGACGCCGATCTGAACCGGAGCCAGGCCGCGTACGCGACCGGGGCGAGCAGGTCCGGGTCGCCGTCGCGAACGTTCGAGATCCTCGCGGACACGGGAGCGGGTCCCGCCCGCAGCGCCACCTCACTGGCCTCGACGGTGGACGTGAAGCGGCCGCACGCGAGGCCGGTCGGGGTGGCCGCGAGGCCGGACGTCGGAGTGCTCGGTACTAGGCCGCAGCCCGAATCAGCGAAAACCCCGCTGCGCCGGGCCTGTCCGGGGAGCATCGTTCGGGTGGACGCAAATCCGACGATTCGTGAGTGACGAACCGCCGGCTCGTGAGAGGAGGCGGACGATGAGACGTGCAGTGTGGCCCGCTCTCGTAGCGGGTCTTGTCGTCGTGGCGATCTTCGCGGCGGGCTGCGGAAGCTCCAGGGTGACCCAGGCTCAGCAGCAGGGCGACGTTCAGTCGCTGATCCTCGCGCTCCAGGACCAGGACGCGTCGGTGCGCCGCGAGGCTGCGGAAGCGCTCGGCAAGCTCGGGAGCGCCCAGGCGGTGCCGGTCCTCGTGAAGACGCTGCGCGACCAGGATTCAGCCGTACGGCTCAGCACGATCGAGGCGCTCGGGAAGATCGGCGATCCGAAGGCGGTGCCCGGTCTGACCGAGGCACTCGAGAGCGCACAGTCCCTGGGCGGGGAGCTGCTCGCGGACGAGCAGGAGGCCGCCGCGAAGGCGCTCGCCGCGATCGGAGACGCGCGAGCCGTCAAGCCGCTCGTTCGCTACGCCTCGGAGAATCACGACGTCGCCGTTCGAGCGCTCGTCGAGATCGGGAAGCCGGCCGTCGGGCCGCTCACCGAGGTGCTCGAAGGCAAGGCACGTGCGGCGCGAACGGTGGCCGCCGAGGCGCTCGGCGAGATCGGCGGGACGCGCGCCGTCAAGGCGCTGATCGCGTCGATCCCGGTCGGCTACTCGGCCGCGAGGGACGCGCTCGTGCAGATCGGCAAGCCGGCCGCCGGGCCCCTGATCGAGGCGCTCGGCAGCGAGAAGGCGATCGTCCGGAGCACCGCTGCCGAGGTGCTCGGCGAGCTCGGTGACCGGCGCGCGACCGCCGGGCTGAAAGCGGCCCTCGACGACTCCGACGCGGGTGTCTGGGAGGCCGCCTCGGACGCGCTCGCGCTCCTGTACCGCAAGGACGTCGAGAAGCTCCTGCCGCTGCTTCGCGCCTCGGAGACCGTCCATATCTACTACGGGCTGATCGGCCTCGGGAAGAAGGGCACGCAGGCGGATCTCGTGACGGCTCTCGAGACGTACGGCTACGAGGCGATGGCGGAGGACTACCTGAACTCCGGCAACGCCAAGCTCGAGGCTGCGGCGCGGCGCTGGGCCGACGCCCACGGCTACTACATCACGACGCTGCCGGGCTTCGTC
>JBBILK010000091.1:0-8910 GCA_037444965.1 Actinomycetota bacterium
CCATTTACGTGCCCGCCGACGACTACACCGACCCCGCGCCGGCCACCACCTTTGCGCACCTCGATGCCACGACCAACCTCTCGCGCGCCATTGTCGAGCTGGGGATTTACCCCGCCGTCGATCCGCTCGCCTCGACGTCGCGCATCCTCGACCCGCGCGTCATCGGCTGGGACCACTACAACGTGGCACGCCAGGTCAAGCAGATTCTGCAGCGCTACAAGGATCTCCAGGACATCATCGCCATCCTCGGCATCGACGAGCTCTCGGACGAGGACAAGCTCGTGGTCGCCCGGGCGCGGAAGATCCAGCGGTTCCTCTCGCAGCCGTTCCACGTCGCCGAGGCCTTCACCGGTCAGCCTGGAACGTACGTCCGTCTCGCCGACACGATCAAGGGCTTCGCCGAGATCATCGAGGGGAAGCACGACGATCTCCCCGAGGGCGCCTTCTACATGCTCGGGACGATCGACGAGGCAATCGCACGGGCACGCGAGCTGACCGAGGCCGCCTAGGAGCCGTGGCCGAGGTCTCCGACAAGAGCTTCGACCTCTCGCTGGTGACGCCGGAAGGCGTCGCCTACGAGGGCGAGGCCCAGATGGTGATCGTTCCCGGCGCCGCCGGGGAGATCGGCGTCCTGCCCCGCCATGCGCCCCTCGTGGCCATGCTGAAGGCCGGTGAGATCAGGATCAAGGCGGACGACGAGTGGACGGCCTTCGCCGCCGGACCGGGGTACTTCAAGGTGCAGCGCGACCGGGCGATCGTCCTCGTCGACGACGCCGTCCGGGCCGAGGACATCGACGTCGAGCAGGCGCGGCGGGAAGCAGACGAGGCTCGCGCCCTGCTCGAGCGCGCCGACGCGGGCGAGGAGGGGATCGACCGCTGGCTCGTCGGGGAGCGTCTGCGGCATGCCGAGAACAAGCTTGCGGTCGCCGGCCGCGACTAGCGCCCGCGCGCCGCTCGCAAAGGGTCTCGAAACCGCCCGCCGAAGAGTCAGCTATCCTCGTCCGCGGTCGTCGCGAGCCCGCCTCCGACACGCCTTCGAGCCAGAGCACGCGTGCGAACGACGCTGAAAAGAGGAACCGGTAGGGCCGAGCGCAACGGCGGCGCCGCGCCGTCGCCGGACGCAGGCGCGTCCGCCCGGCGGCCGCTCGGGCCGGTCAGCCGTTACTCGGTCGGGAGGCGCAGCCGCTGGCGGCTCGCAGGCAAGGTCGTCGGCTACCTCGTGGTCGTGTGCCTCGTCGCCGCGGGCGCGCTCGGCGGCGGGGTGTGGCTCTACTTGAACGAGAGCGTCGCCGCCGTGCAGGCCCACTCCCAGGAGGTCAAGCAGGTCGAGGAGGAGGGGATCCTCGAGGCGCCGGCTCCCGGCCAGCCGACGACCGCGATCATCATCGGCTACGACAAGCGCGCCGGAGCCCAGGGCGCCGGCGACGTGGGGCGCTCCGACACGATCATCCTGCTCAGGGCGGACCCGAACAACGACACGCTCTCCCTGCTCTCCTTCCCCCGGGACCTCGAGGTCGACCACCCGGGCTGCCGGACGCACTTGCCGTGGCGCGACCGGATCAACACCGCGTACACGTTCTGCGGCCCGTCGGGGGTCGTCAAGACCGTGAAGGAGCTGACGGGCATCCCGATCAACTACGTGATCGTCGTCAACTTCCGCGGCTTCAAGGAGATCGTCAACAAGGTGGGCGGCGTCTACGTCGACGTCGACCGCCGCTACTTCAACGACAACAGCCAGGGAGGCGACGGCTACGCGACGATCGACCTCCAGCCCGGCTACCAGCGGCTGCTCGGCGGCCCGGCGCTCGACTTCGCCCGGTTCCGCCACACCGACTCGGACTTCCACCGGAACGTCCGCCAGCAGGCGTTCATCAAGGCGTTCAAGCAGCGGATCCAGTCCTCGTTCAGCGTCCTGAAGCTGCCGGGGATCATCAACACGATCGTCGACAACGTCGAGGTCGGTCGCGGCGGCAAGAAGCAGCTCGATCTCGACACCGTGCTCGGCTACGCGCGCTTCATCTACGACCTCCCCTCCGGGCACTTCTTCCAGGTGCGGATCGAAGGGCTGACCGGCTACGCCGAGCTCACCGCCGCGGACGGGTCGATCGACGAGGCCGTTCGCGGGTTCCTGAACCCGGACGTGGAAGCGGCCAGGAAGGCGGCCGCGGCGGCGACCGGGAGGAAGCCGAGAACCTCGGCGCCGCTCCCGTCCGAGACGACGATCGAGGTGCAGAACGGCAACGGCGTCGACGGAGCCGCGGACACGGCCGCGTACCTGCTCTCGGAGCGCGAGTACGTGGTCGAGAACGGCGGCAACGCCGACCGCTTCGACTACTTCTACACGCAGGTCGTGTACGACCCGGCCAAGGCCGGAGCGGCGGCGGCTGCGAAAGCGGTGGCGAACCTGTTCGGAGACGCCGAGGTCGTCGCGGCCCCCGCCGGGGGCGAGCCCGAGACGATGCTGCGGGTGATCGTCGGCGAGACGTTCAAGGGAACGATCGCCGACGCTCCGCAGGACGACACGCCCGAGCACCAGGCGCCCACCGTCGCCACCGACTACGAGGACGTGCTGCCGCTCCTGCAGGGCGCGCGCCGCAAGGTCGACTTCCCGCTGCTCGTTCCCACCGTGAAGGACGCAGGCTCCGTCCTCGACTCGGAGGTGCCGTTCAGGACGTATCGCCTCGAGGGTCACGACGCCGTCCGGATCGTCTACCGGACCGGATACGCCGGCGACTACTGGGGGATCCAGCAGACGGGCTGGACGGAGGCCCCGATTCTCCAGGGCGAGAACGTCACCCGCAGGATCGGCGGGCGCACCTTCCGGCTCTACTTCAACAACGAGAAGCTCCACCTGGTCGCGTTCGAGGAGAACGGGGCCGTCTACTGGGTGTCGAACACGCTCCTCGACAGGCTCTCGAACGAGACGATGCTCGCGATCGCGAAGGGGCTCAAGCCCTTCGGGGCGCTTCGGTGACTCCCGAGCCACTGGGCGTGCTCGGCGCGGGCTGGGTCGGCCTGGTGACGGCCGCCTGCTTCGCGGAGCTCGGGCACGACGTCGTCGTCCGCGACATCCGGCCCGAGCGGATCGCGGAGCTGGCGGACGGACACCTTCCCATCTACGAGCCGGGCCTCGCCGAGCTGATCGCGAAGAACCGCGATCGTCTCACCTTCACGCACGACACGGCCGAGGTGTTCGCGGCTGCGCACGTGGTGTTCGTCTGCGTGGGTACGCCGCCGACGTACTCGGGCGACGCCGACCTCTCGGCCGTCTGGCAGGTTCTCGACGACGTCGAGCAGCTGGGCTCGAACCCCGGCCGAACCGTCCTCGTGATGAAGAGCACCGTGCCGGTGGGCACGGGGACGAAGGTGCGGTTCGAGCTCGACGCGCGCGGGCTCGAGAGCGTCGGCTACGTCTCGAATCCGGAGTTCCTGGCCGAGGGCACCGCCGTCAGCGACTTCCTCCGTCCCGACCGGGTCGTGATCGGAGCGTTCGACGCGGAGCAGGCGGACACGGTGGCCGCGCTGTACGAGGGTCTCGGCGCCCCGATCGTCCGGACGGACGTGCCGTCCGCGGAGATGATCAAGTACGCGTCGAACGCGTTCCTGGCCACGAAGATCTCCTTCATCAACGAGATCGCGAACGTCTGCGAGGAGACCGGCGCCGACGTCGCCGTCGTCGCGGAGGGGATGGGCCTCGACGCGAGGATCGGCCCGAAGTTCCTGCGCGCGGGTCTCGGCTTCGGCGGTTCCTGTTTCCCGAAGGACGTCGCGGCGCTGAAGCAGCTGGCCGGCAACTCCGGGTACCACTTCCAGCTCCTGAACGCCGTCATCGAGGTCAACGAGCTGCAGAAGCGCCGCGTGATCGGCAAGCTCGCGAAGCACCTCGGCAGCCTCCGCGGGAAGACCGTCACGCTGCTGGGGCTCTCGTTCAAGCCGGACACGAACGACATGCGCGAGGCCGCGAGCCTCGTGCTCGCCTCGAGGCTGCTCGCAGAGGGGGCCCGGGTTCGCGGCTGGGACCCCGTTGCGATCGAGGACGCTCGCCCGCTGCTGGCCGGCGTCGAGCTCTACGACGACCTGATCGAGTCGCTGGCCGAAGCCGACGCGGCCGTCGTCGTCACCGAGTGGGAGCAGGTGCGCAACTTCCCCTACGAGGAGGCCGGGCGCGTGATGAAGACGGCGGTGCTGATCGACGGCCGCAACGTGCTCGACCCGGCCGAGGCGCGGGCGGCCTGGTTCGTGTACGAGGCGATCGGCCGGCCCTCGCTCACGTAGCCGATCGCTCGTGGAAGCGATCATCCTCGCGGGGGGAAAGGCCGAGCGACTCGGGGACGCCGCCCGGGGAAAGCCGAAGGCGCTCGTTCCCGTCGGTGGTCGTCCCCTCGCCTCCTACCAGGTCGCACTGCTCGCGAGCGCGGGCGTCGAGCGGGTGATCGTGAGCTGCGCCGCCGGCCAGGGGTCCCTCTTCGTCCGGGAGCTGTCGGGGCTCGGCGTCGAGATCGTCTCCGTCGAGGAGCCCGAGCCGCTCGGGCGCGGCGGCGGGCTGCGGCTCGCCGCCGGTGCCAGGGCCGAGCACGGGCCCGTCTACGCGATGAACGGCGACGAGCTGCTCGACGTCGACCTCGCCGCGCTGCTCGCCCACCACCTCGAGACCCGGGCGGCGGCGACGATCACCGTTGCGCCCCTCACCTCGTCGTTCGGCGTCGTCGACCTCGACGGCGACCTCGTCACCGGCTTCCGTGAGGCGCCGCGGCTGCCGTACTGGGTGAACTGCGGCCTCTACGTGCTCGGCGAGGAGGCACTCGCCCGGCTGCCGGAGCGCGGCGACCACGAGCGGACGACCTTTCCCGAGCTCGCCGCCGAGGGCAGGCTGCGGGCGTTCCGCCACGAGGGCGTCTGGCTCACCGTGAACACGCCGAAGGACCTGCGGGTCGCGGAAGAGCACGTCGCCGCCAGGCCCGGCTGGCTTCGCGCATGAGCGCGCCCGGCGGCTTCGAGACCGAGGTGCGGCGCGTCGACAAGCCGTGGGGCTACGAGCTCGTCTACGGCCTGACCGACCGGTACTGCGGCAAGGTGCTGGTCGTCCGGGCGGGCGAAGCGCTCAGCCTGCAGTACCACGAACGGAAGGACGAGGTCCTCTACCTCCAG
Organism: Actinomycetota bacterium; assembly: GCA_037444965.1. Classification (GTDB taxonomy): domain Bacteria; phylum Actinomycetota; class Thermoleophilia; order Gaiellales; family Gaiellaceae; genus JBBILK01. The sequence goes on from JBBILK010000091.1 coordinate 5,149, forward strand.
AGCGGTCGCGCGGAAGTCGAGCTGGGGGAGCGGCACGGGCCCACCACGACGGAGGAGGTCGGCCCTGGACGTGCCTTCCACCTCGTGCCGGGAACGGTGCACCGGATCCGGGCGCTCGAGGACTGCGTCTTCCTCGAGGCGTCGACGCCGGAGCTCGACGACGTCGTCCGGCTCGAGGATCGGTACGGCAGGGCGGGAACGAGCGGCAGGTAGACTCGCAACGCATGCCCGCCGGGACCGACCGCCACGACGTGAAGGACCTGTCGCTCGCTCCCGCCGGTGTCGCCCGCATCGAGTGGGCCGACCGCGAGATGCCCGTGCTGCGAGCGATCCGCGAGCGGTTCGAGCGCGAGCGGCCGCTCGCGGGGCAGCGGATCTCGGCGTGCCTCCACATCACGACCGAGACCGCGAATCTGCTGCGGACGCTGAAGGCGGGCGGCGCCGACGTCGTCTGCTGCGCCTCGAATCCGCTCTCGACGCAGGACGACGTCGCCGCTGCGCTCGTCGAGGAGTTCGGGATCCCCGCCTTCGCGATCCGGGGCGAGGACGCCGACACGTACTACGCGCACATCGACGCCGTCATCGACCACCGGCCGCAGATCACGATGGACGACGGCGCCGACGTGATCGGCGTGCTCCACTCGCGCCGGCGAGAGCAGCTCGGCGACATCCTCGGCGCGACCGAGGAGACGACGACCGGCGTGATCCGGTTACGGGCCCTCGAGGCCGACGGCAAGCTCGCGTTCCCGGTGATCGCGGTGAACGAGGCGCAGACGAAACATCTCTTCGACAACCGCTACGGCACGGGGCAGTCGACGGTCGACGCGGTGATCCGCGCGACCAACACCCTGCTCGCGGGCAAGAACGTCGTCATCGGCGGCTACGGCTGGTGCGGGCGCGGGGTCGCCCTGCGAGCCAGGGGGATGGGCGCCCAGGTGATCGTCGCCGAGGTCAACCCCCTCCGCGCGCTCGAGGCGGTCATGGACGGCTACCGGGTGATGCCGATGCTGGAGGCGGCCGGGATCGGCGACATCTTCGTCACCGCGACCGGCGACAAGAACGTGATCGGCCGCGCCCACTTCGAGCGGCTGAGGGACGGTGCGATCCTCGCGAACACGGGGCACTTCAACGTCGAGATCGAGCTCCCCGCGCTGAGAGCGATGGCCTCGGCGACGCGGACGGTGCGCCCGAACGTCGACGAGTTCACGCTCGCCGACGGCCGCCGCGTCTACCTGCTCGCCGAAGGGCGGCTCGTCAACCTCGCCGCCGCGGAAGGCCATCCGGCCGCGGTGATGGACATGAGCTTCGCGAACCAGGCGCTCTCCGCCCGCTACATCGTCGAGCACGCGGCCGAGCTCGAGCGGCACGTCTACCTCGTTCCGGACGAGATCGACGGCGAGATCGCCCGGCTCAAGCTCGAGACGATGGGCGTCCGGATCGACCGGCTCACGGAGGAGCAGGAGCGCTACCTGTCCTCGTGGGACGAGGGAACGTAGGGCTCCGCCCGGAGGAGGTCGTGCGGCTCGAGGAGGACCGCGTCGTCCTCCTCGACCAGCGGCGGCTCCCCGATGAGGTGGTCGCGCTCGAGTGTAGGTCGGCCCGGGAGGTCGCCGACGCGATCCGCACGCTCGCCGTCCGCGGCGCGCCCGCGATCGGCGTCGCCGCCGCGATGGGGTACGCGCTGGCCGCCCGCCGGGGCGAGGATCTCCGCGAAGCAGCGGCCGTGCTGCTCGCCTCCCGGCCGACCGCGGTCAACCTCCCGTGGGCGATCGCCCGGATGCAGGAGCCCCCTGCCGATCCCGGCGAGCTCGCCCGGCGCGCGCGGCAGCTCCATCGCGAGGAGACCGAGCGGTGCGCCGCGATGAGCGAGCACGGGGCGGGCCTGCTCGGGCCTGGGAGCCGCGTGCTCACGCACTGCAACACCGGCGCTCTCGCCACGGCCGGGATCGGGAGCGCTCTCGGCGCGATCCGGGCCGGGTACGAGCGGGGGCTCGTGGAGCACGTCTACGTCGACGAGACGAGGCCGCTCCTGCAAGGAGCCAGGCTCACCGCCTGGGAGCTCGAGCGCGCGGGCATCCCATACGAGCTGATCGTCGACGGCGCGGCGGGCGCGATCATGGGGCGCGGCGAGGTGACGCACGTGCTCGTCGGCGCGGATCGAATCGCCGCCAACGGCGACGTCGCGAATAAGATCGGCACCTATGCGCTCGCCGTTCTCGCCGCCCATCACCGCCTGCCGCTGATCGTGGTCGCGCCGACGTCGACGATCGACCCGGGAGCGCCCTCCGGAGCAGCGATCCCGGTCGAGGAGCGCGACTCCAGGGAGGTGAGCGCCCGTTTCCCGGCCCGGAATCCGGCGTTCGACGTGACACCCGGGGAGCTCGTGACCGCGATCGTCACGGAAGCCGGCGCGCACCGGCCGCCCTACGACTTCTCCGCGCGATGAAGGCGATGGTGATGGCGGCGGGCCTCGGGACGAGGCTCCATCCACTGACGGACTACCTGCCGAAGCCGATGGTGCCGATCGCGAACCGGCCGGTGCTCCACCACCTGCTCAACCTGCTCGCGCGCCACGACATCCGGCAGGTCGGCATCAACGTCCACTACTTCCCCGAGATGATCAAGGCGTACTTCGGCGACGGCTCCGCGCTCGAGATGTCGATCCGCTGGTCGCAGGAGGAGAAGCTGCTCGGGACCGCGGGCGGGACGAAGCGGCTCGCGGACTTCTTCGGCCGGGAGACGATCCTCGTCACGTCCGGTGACGGCCTCCACGACATCGACGTGACGGCGCTCCTCGGCCACCATCAGCGCACCCGGGCGCTCGCAACGCTCGCGCTCAAGCCCGTGGACGACCCGTCGTCGTACGGGGTCGCGATCATCGACCGCGACACGCGGATCCGCGGCTTCCAGGAGAAGCCCCGCCGCGACGAGGCGCAGTCCGACCTCGCGAACTGCGGCGTCTACGTGATCGAGCCCGAGCTGCTCGACCGCGTGCCGGAGGATACGTTCTACGACTTCGGCGAGCACGTGTGGCCGTCGCTGGTCGCCGCCGGCGAGCCCGTCTACGCGTACACGACGATGGCGTACTGGAACGACGTCGGCGGCCTGGACGAAGGGGTGCAGCTCCGAGAGGATGGGGCCGCCGCCCTGCGTCGCCTCGTGGGTGATCAGCGGGCGCAGCGATCCCACCTGGAGCGTCGGCGGCGCCTCGAGGTCCGCGGAACTCGATCCTGGACGCGGTCGTCGGCCGGGTCAGGATCGACGTGCCGGGCGAGGAGGTCATGCCCGGCGTGTGGGCCGAGGAGGGCTGCGAGATCGACCCGTCCGCGCTGATCGAGGGCCCGGTGGTGCTCGGCCGCAACGTCCGGATCGAGGCAGGGGCGCTGATCCGCGGCCCGGTCGCGATCGGCGCCGACTGCCAGGTCGGCGAGAACGCCGCGATTCGCAGCGCCGCGCTGCTCCCCGGCCTGCGGGTGCCGGCGCGGGGGATCGCGGTCGCCGGGATCTTCGGCGACGCCTCGAAGCTCGCGGACAGCATCCTTCGTTACCCTGCGACGAAAGACTCGTAGCGGTCCGCGCGTCTCCTGCGCGGACCACCGCCGTACGCTTCGCGGCGGTGGGCGTTCTCGACCTTCTCCTCCCCGACCGGTGCGCCGGCTGCGGTGCCGACGGCGAGCCGTTCTGCCGCTCCTGCTGCGGCGGGCTCGGCCGCCTCGAGGCGCCTCTCTGCGACGCGTGCGGCGCTCCGGTCGCATGGCCGGT
>JBBILK010000092.1:0-5514 GCA_037444965.1 Actinomycetota bacterium
CGCGACGTCGAGGCCGGCGACCCGCGCCTCGCGCGCAGGGTGTTCCTGCTCGAGGACTGCACGTCGCCGGTCGTCGTTCCCGGCGTGATCGACTACACCGACCAGGCGGATGCCGCCTTCAGGCGGTTCGCGGAGGCCGGCATGCACGTCGTGCGCTCGACCGAGCCGATCGGCGACTGGCCTGGGCTCGGCTCGGAAAACGCGTGACTCCGGCCACCCCCGCTCGGTACACTCAGCCTGCAGCCGATGCCCGAGTCTATGCTCTGGTTCACCCTCATCTTCCTTGTCTTGCTCAAGATCCCGCTCCTCTACCTCTGCTACGTCGTCTGGTGGGCGGTCAAGGACCCGCCCGCTCCGGGCGAGGGGTTCGAGGACGCCGGGGCTGAAGCCGGCTTCGGCCCCGAGCCCGAGTCCGGCTCCTGGTGGAAGCGGCGCCTGCCGAGACGCCCGACCAAGCGCGGCCCGCACGGCTCGCCCGCCCGGCGCCCGGCGGCGGCGCTGACCCGGGCCCGCTCGAGGACGCCCCTGTGAGCGTGCGCGAGCAGGAACTCGGCGGCTCGGAGCGCATGCCGGTCTCGCAGGTCGTGGCGGGCTACCTCGCTGCTGCCGCCATCTTCGCCGGCGTGATCGCGCTCTTCTGGTATCCCGGGCGTCTCGGCCTGGCCGCGATCTTCGCGGCGGTCCTGGCCGCAGCGATCGGCCGCTCGATCCCGCGTTTCACCGCGCTCGCGATGACCGTCGCCACGCTCGGCTTCTTCTTCGGGATGGTGATCGCGGTCTTCCTCGGACGTCCGATCTTCTGAGTCGGCGGCCGCCTGCCGGGGCAGGTTGTTGCCCTGCCGGCGGCGAATGGAGTACCGTTTCCCATGGCCGTGCGCCCGTCCGCAGTCGTCGGCCGGCTAGCTCTCGAGCGCGCCCTGGCGCGCATGCCGGATGTCGTGCCCGACAGCGTCGAGCATGTCGAGCTCGTCCGCGGCCGTCCCTACGTCGTCGTGCACCACTCGCCTGCCGGGGTGGTGGTGCTCGACGAGCGAGGCCGGCTGGTACGGAGCCGCACCCGGTTGGCCGCGATCGCGCGGCACCTCGACGCGACGAGCCGCGTGCGCAGCGTGCTCGAGCAGACGCTCCTCGACCGCCGCCGCGACCACCTCGAGCAGAGCCTCGCCCTCCTCGAGCGCGAGCGCTCCGGGCAACGCCGCACGTCCCTGCGAGCGAGCCTGTCGGCGTTGCTCGGAGAGCTGGAGAACCTGCGGGTCGCGCTCGACGGTCTCGAGCAGGACCTCCGGCGACAGCAGGGGGTTCAGCCGACGGAGCGAACGCTGCGGCGAACGGTCACGCTCCTGAACGAGGCCGCGCGGGCCGACCGGCGCGTCGTCCTCGCAACCCGCCAGCTCGCCGCCGCGGCCGCCTCGCGCGACGTGCCGAGCGAGCGCGTCGGGACGTTGCGGCGCTGGGCTGCCGCCCGCCTCGCGAGCTCCGATCTGCCCTTCTTCCACGCCGAGCTCGACGAGGCCGAGAGCAGGCTCGCCGTCGAGAGCTTCGTCGCCGCTGCACGGGCCTGAGCCGACTTCGTCACAACGCCGTCTTGTCCGCGGCGTAGGCTCTGTTGCGATCTGGAACCGTCGGTTACAATCTGGCGCCCTGGTCCCGAAACTGGAGGTTGCAGCGTGGAAGGGAGCCTGTCGTTCTCGAAGGTGATCGAGGAGCACCTCGAGCTCAAGCGGCGGAACTCTGCCCTGAACGGCGACATGCCGCTCGAGCGCTACAAGACCGGTGATCCGTTCGCGAACCACCCGCTGTTCAAGACCGAGGAGCAGGCGCGTCTCGAGGAGACGCTCGCCGGCTCCGAGCCGATCGACCCGAGCGAGGAGCTCGTGCTCGCGTGGCCGACCGAGGAGACGATGGCACGCGAGCCGGCGCCCACGGCGGCCGAGGAGGAGGACACCCTCTGGGGCCGCTCCCGCGACTTCGACTGGGGCGACTGACCCCGAGCTAGCAGCTGCCGGTCTTCTGCCAGAGCAGGCTCGCGCTCGCGGCGAGCCCGCTACGCAGATCTCTCGTCGTGGTCAGGAAGGAGTAGCTGCCGGGCTTCCACCTGCCGCTCGGGCACGCGAGGCCGTGGCGCGATGCCCGGACGACGAAGCCGAAGTTCGGCCCTCCCTCCGCGCAGTTCGCGACGGGGCCCGTCTTCGCAAGCCGCACCCGAGACGTGGTCGCGCCCCTCGAGTAGAAGACCTCGACGGTGACGCGCAGGCGGCGCGTCTCGGCGCACGAGCGGGTGTCGTCGAGCCAGACGCCCTTCATCTCCGCGACCTTCGGGAGCACCAGCACCCCGCTCGTCACGTTCAGCGTCCCTCGCGTGGCGGTCCCGTACGCCGCCGGCTCGTACGCCGCGGCCGCGGACGAGGCACCGAGCGTCAGCGCGAACGCGATCGCGGCGACCACCGCTGTCCGGGTCATGCTTCCCTCCTCGGATCGACCCGGGAAGCGTAAGCCGCGCGACGGCTAGAGTGAATCCCCCGGGGGCGTTAGCTCAGCTGGGAGAGCGCCGGCTTTGCAAGCCGGAGGTCGCGGGTTCGAATCCCGCACGCTCCATAGGTCCACTCGAATCCGGCCTCGCTTCGCGAGGCCATGACGATTCGAGTGGAATTGCGCTCGATTCCGGCGGAAGGGAGCCTCGGCGGGCAAAGCCCGCCGCGGCGTCGATGGAGTGGCGACTCTTGTGACAGTCTGTTGTTGTGTGGGAGGATACGAGGTCACCCGGGAGACCTGTCCACGCTAAGGGGTGCCGTGCGTCGAGGGGTTCGCTTGTATCGGCCGCCGGGGATCAGGGTGACAGTCACGTGACTGTCACCCTCTTGTACGGCACAAGTCTGGGCTCGGAGGATGTCCCGCCTGCCGTGGAAGTTCGCGGCTGCGGTCCCGGTGACATCGAGACTTTAGTCCCCGGTGCACTGGGCATGTACGGCCCTACCGCTTGCCTTCGTTCGGGCTGGGCCTGAAACTTCGATTCGTGGAAGCTCCTGAGATTCGCTACGCGAGGAGCAGCGACGTCTCGATCGCCTACGCGACCGTGGGCGATGGGCCCTTCGACCTCGTCTTCGTCTCAGGTTGGGTGCTCTCCGCGTTCGAGCAGGCATGGGAGGGCCCGCCGGCCGAGTTCTTTCGCCGGCTCGCCTCCTTCTCCCGGCTGATCCTGTTCGACAAGCGAGGCACCGGCCTGTCCGACCGTGCCACTGGGATCCCCGACCTCGAGACTCGCATGGACGATATCCGCGCCGTCATGGACGCTGTCGGATCGACGCGCGCCGCGATCATGGGCTTCTCCGAAGGGGGGCCGATGACCTTCCTGTTCGCAGCCACCTACCCCCAGCGGGTGGCTGCCACCGTGCTTTTCGGCACCGGCCCTTCCTACGTCCGGGCCGAGGATTACCCCTGGGGGCTGAGTCGAGCGGAGTGGGCCGAGGACATCGAGCGCTGGGCTTCGCGGGTGGAGACGGAGGAGTTCCTCGATGACCGACTCGAGTTCTTCGCCCCGAGCGGCGCTCGCGACGAACAGGCGAGGCGCTGGTGGCGACGGTGGGTGCGAGCAAGCGCAAGCCCGGCCGCGATGGTCGCGCTGCGGCGCATGAACGCAGAGATCGACGCGCGTCACACCCTCCCGGCGATCCGGGTGCCGACCCTACTCCTCTACCGTCAGGGAGACCATGACTACCCCGACGAGGTGCGCTACATGGCCGAGCGGATTCCAGGCGCAGAAGCGGTGGAGCTCTCGGGCGAGGACCACGCCTTCTGGGTCGATCCGGAGCAAATCGTTCGCGAAGTCGAGCGCTTCCTGCGCGCGATCTGGGAGCGGGGCGAGTGGGACCTGGTTGCCGAGCCCGACCGCGTGCTGGCGACGATCCTCTTCACCGACATCGTCGGCTCGACGGCGAAGCTCGCCGAGCTCGGCGACCGCCGCTACAAAGAGCTCGTGCAGCAGCACCACGCCGCAGTGCGGCGGCAGCTCGTCCGCTTTCAGGGCCGCGAGCTCGACACCGCTGGCGACGGCTTCTTCGCCTCCTTCGACGGCCCAGCACGAGCGATCCGTTGCGGCTGCGCGATCGTCGACTCGGTGCGCGAGCTCGGGCTCGAGATTCGCGCCGGTCTCCATACTGGCGAGTGCGAGCAGCTCGACGGCAAGGTGGGTGGGATCGCAGTGCACATTGGTGCTCGCGTGGCGGCGGAGGCCGGACCGGGCGAGGTGATCGTCTCGCGCACGGTCAAAGACCTCGTTGCCGGCTCCGGGATCGAGTTTCGCGAGCGGGGCAGCGTCGAGCTCAAAGGGGTGCCGGGCGAGTGGCAGCTTTTCGCCGTCGCCGGCGTCGGCGCATAGGGTTGGACGGGTGAGCGTCTCTTCCGTCCCCTCCTGATCAGGGTGACAGTCACGTGACTGTCACCCTCTTGTAGTCACCCTCTTGTACGGCACAAGTCTGGGCTCGTGCCCTCGGTGGGATCGGTCGGTGACTGCTATGACAACGCTCTGATGGAAGCGTTCTGGTCGCGGATGCAGGTCGAGCTCCTCGACACGCGCCGCTGGAAGACGAGGGTCGAACTCGCGAACGAAGAAATGCGGCTCCATCAAACCGGGGTACTGCGAGGTGTCAACAGAACCGGGGTAACTCCACGCCCGCGCTCTCGGAACCAGAGGTCGATGTCCTCGATGCCGCTCTTCTCGTCAATCATGGCCTCGGACCGTGGCGACAGGGGCCGGCGAACCCTCTCGTATGCTTGCCGCGATGAGACGGATCTGGGGACGCGTGGGCTCCGACTTGCGACAGGGCGGTGAGTCCGACGGTGGGCGCGCCAGCATCGGGTGCCGCAGCTGCTACGGCGAGGACGCTGAACGCGTTTGGGCCTATTACGAGAAGGGTCTCCTCATCGACCAGTTCCTCGAAGACGACTCGCATTTCATCGTCCAGCTGAGACGGTGCGCCAAGTGCTCGCAGCGGTTTGTGTGGATCTTCACCGAGTTCGTCGACTGGGAGCACGGTGATGATGCTCAGTACCGGGACGTCGTCCCGGTGACGGCGAATGAAGCGGAGAGGCTTGCGTCGCAGGGGCAGGACCTTGATTTCCAGTTCCTGGCAACGCTAGGCAGCAACCGGCGGTATCTGAGAACTGATTGGCCCACTGGCGAGCGCAAACAGAGGGTCCGATGGGCAACCGGCGAGTTGTTGATGGTCCGTGGCGGCTGATTCGCCTACAGGCCTCCTCACAGCGCCTGCCCGTGTTCCGGGCGCGGATCGTCGCGGCGAGCTCGGCGACAGCCTCCATGCTCGTCGGGTCCTCGCGCAAGGCCCCGACGGCCCGCCAGAGGTCGCGCAACGCGGCGCGGTCATTCCCCGCCTCGACACGGTCCAGCGTCCTTGCCAGGTAGCTGTCCACCATCGCCCAGCGAACGCCAGCCCGCGAGGCGCTCGCTCACGTCTGACCAGCGGGCGAAGCCTGGCGGCGGCCAGAGGCGTGTCTACT
>JBBILK010000092.1:5542-8907 GCA_037444965.1 Actinomycetota bacterium
CGCACCGTGCCGAGCACCCGGTTCGCCTCTGCGAGCAGCTCGTCGCTCGGCGTGGCGGTGCCGAAACCGACACCGACCATGATCGCCCGTCCTCCGAGGACCAGGTTCCGGAGGGCGTAGCCGGGTGGCGACCAGTCCTCGAAGGGGCCGCCGAAGTCCGAGCGGCGGATCGCGATCGGCACGGTCGCTTCCACCCACCCCTCGCTCGGGAAGCCCGGGCTGGGATACGGGCCCAGATCGTTGACGTCGATCACGATGCTGTCCTTGGCCATCGCCCGTCCGGTCTCGGGGCCCGGGTAGTCCTCGTCGGCGGGGAGCGGGAAGTTCGCCGCGCGCAAGGTAGTCGCGTACTCCGGGCCCGGTTTCGACACGCGCCCCTGCCAGCCCTCGGGAAGCTCGACGCTGAGGCCGTGACCGCTGACCGTCGTGGGGCCCGCCTCATGACCGCAGCCCGCGACGAGGCCGAGGGAGAGCGCCACCGAGAGGAGGAGCGCGACGCGAAGCGATGACCGCCGTCTGGACATTCCCCTGTCCGCAAGAATGGCTCCAGCGGAGCGTACCTCGGGGAAGCAGGGAGGGATGATCGTGAGTCACCGGAGTCTGGAGGATCTGCTCGCGGGTGCCGGGAGCCCGGTCGAGCTGCTGCGCAATTCGCAGACCGGGCCGAACGTCTACCCCGGGGTGCAGGCCGAATACACGAACTGGCGCGACGAGCAGCAGGCGTGGCAGCAGACGTGCGTGCTCTTCAACCAGTCGTACCACATGGCCGATCTGGCCGTAGAGGGCCCGGATGCGCTCGAGCTGCTCTCCCGGCTCGGGGTCAACAGCTTCGAGGGCTTCGGGGCCGGGAGGGCGAAGCAGTTCGTGCCGTGCACCGACGACGGCTACGTGATCGGCGACGTGATCCTGTTCGCGCTCGCCGAGAACCAGTTCAACCTCGTCGGCCGCGCTCCCGTGCTGAACTGGGTGACCTACCACGCCGAGACCGGCGACCACGATGTGAGGGTCGAGCTCGACCAGAGGACGGCGTTGCGCACGGACGGGCGCCGCAAGTCCTACCGCTTCCAGGTGCAGGGGCCGAACGCGATGCAGGTGATCGAGAAGGCGCTCGGCCAGTCGCCGCCGGAGCTCCGGTTCTTCCACATGACGACGGTGGAGATCGCGGGGAAGACCGTCCGTGCCCTACGGCACGGGATGGCCGGCCAGCCGGGCTGGGAGCTGTTCGGGCCGTGGGACGACGGGGAGGCGGTGCGCGAGACGCTGGTGAGCGCCGGCGAGGAGTACGGGCTCAGGCAGGTGGGCGGGAGAGCGTACTCGTCGAACACCCTCGAGTCCGGCTGGATCCCGTCGCCGCTACCGGCCGTGTACTCCGGCGAGCATCTGAAGGCGTATCGCGAATGGCTACCCGCCACCGGGTACGAGGGCTCAGCCTCGATCGGCGGCAGCTTCGTCTCCGAGCGGATCGAGGACTACTACTTCACGCCGTGGGACCTCGGGTACGGGCACCTCGTCAAGTTCGACCACGACTTCGTCGGGCGCGAGGCGCTCGAGCGAATGGCGGGAGACGAGCATCGGCGCAAGGTCACACTGGCGCTCGACGACGAGGACGTCACGCGCACGATCGGAACGATGTTCCGGAAGACGGGGCGGGCGAAGTTCATCGACTGGCCGTCCGCCGTCTACTCGATGCATCCGTACGACAGGGTCACGGTCGACGGCGAGACGATCGGAGTCTCCACCTGGATCGGCTACAGCGCCAACGAGGGCAAGATGCTGACCCTGGCCGTCCTGGACGCGGAGTACGCGGAGCCCGGTACCGAGGTGACCTTCGTCTGGGGCGAGGAAGGCGGCGGCACCGCCAAGCCGACCGTCGAGCCCCACGAGCAGGTGGAGATCCGCGCGGTCGTTTGCCCCGTCCCGTACGTCGAAGCCGTACGAACGTCGTACGCGCCCAGCGGCTGGCGCACGGCGCACGCCTGAGCGCGGGCACCGGCTCGCGGCTCACTCCCCCAGGTCGATGCCGCGCTTTCGTAGTTGCGCGATCGTGTTCTCGCGCCAGCGGTTCGTCGAGGGCGAGAACGGGACGAAGGCCAGCGTCTTGCCGTCGGCCGTCGAGACGCGGTAGTGGCCGCCGCCCGATCGCTCGACGACGAGACCCGCGTGCTCGAGGCGGCGGACGAACGCCTTCACCTCCTTGTTCACCGTCACAGCCTAGGCAGAGCGGGGTAGGCTCGAGCGGTGGAGATCCTTGCCTGGCCGGAGGCGGACGTGCCGCGCGCACTGCGGCTGCAGGTCGTCGCCCTCCAGGACCAGGCCTGGCCCGGCGACGGGCCGAGCGGGCCCGAGCCGTTCCACGACCCCGCGCTCCGGCCGCTCTCGCTCCTGCTCGTCGACGGCGGGCGCGTGCTGGCGGCGCTCGACATCCTCTCGAAGGAGCTCGCGCACCGGGGCGAGACGTACGCCGCGAGCGGGCTCGCGACGGTCGTCACGGACGAGGCCGAGCGCAGGCGGGGACACGGGCTGCGCCTGATCACCGCGGCGCGCGAGACGATGCGCGGGAACGGCGCGGACCTCGCCATCTTCACCTGCGACACGCCGCTGGCGCCGTTCTACGAGGCGGGCGGGTACGCGGTGCTGCCCGGCACGGTGCTCGTCGGGGGCACGCCGGACGACCCGTTTCCGAGCGACCGCTTCGACAAGGTCACCCTCTGGTGCCCCTACACGCCGCGCGCGCAGGCGCACGCCGCCGACTTCGAGGGCGCCCGGATCGAGCTCTATCCGGGCACGATCGACCGGCTCTGGTAGACCGCCCTCCTCTTGACCGACGACCCCGGCGTCGTCCGGGACTCGTCGACGTGGAGGGAGACGGCTCGACCGCCCCGACCTCCACAGGGTGCGCTTCGGAACCGTGCGCCCGTCAGGAGACGAGCACGTAGACCCCGACCGCGATCAGCAGGACCGCGAGCAGCCGGGTGAGGAAACCTGCGACCTTGAGCACGACGATGGCGCCGACGAGGATGACCACCGCGGCGGCGACGACGTCGCTGAGTCCGAGCGAAGCGAGGAGCACGAGGGCCTCCGGGGCATTGTGATGGACGCGGGCGGCCCGGGATGATACCCGGCAGGACCGGCTATCCGGAGCGGCGCTTGCGCTCGCGCATCTCGTGCTTCGCCCGCACGAGCAGCGACTCGAACGGCAGGGGCGTCTCGGGGTCGAAGCGCGCGGCGCCGACCGTCAGTGAGACCGGGCGGCCGTCGCGCTCCGCGTTCAGCTTCTCGAGCGCCTGCTCGAGACGGGCGATCGCCTTCTTCTCGCTCGCGCCCGTCGGCGAGACCACGCTCAGGAGGACGCAGAACTCGTCGCC
>JBBILK010000093.1:0-8833 GCA_037444965.1 Actinomycetota bacterium
GGCGGCGGGGGCTCGGCTCGCGGAGGTGTTGCTCGAGGCGGGGGCCGTGCGCGCCGGGGAGGGCTAGCCGTGGGCGGGATCCTCGTCGTCGCCGAGGTCGACGGCGCCGCGCTGCGGCCCGAGCTCTGGGAGCTCGTGACGGTGGCACGGACGGTCGGGCCGTCGATCGAGGGCGGTCTCCGTCTCGCGCTGCCCGGCCCGGCCGGGGAGGCCGCCCTCGCGGACGCGGGCCGTACGGGCGTGGCCGAGCTTCACCTCCTCGACGACGAGCGGCTCGCCGAGCCCTGGCCCGAGGTGCATCTCGAGGCGCTCGCGGCGCTCTGCAGCGAGCTCGCGCCCGAGCTCGTGCTGGTCCCGCGGACGGTTCTCGGGGCCGAGCTCGCGGCGCGGCTCGCGGCGAGAACCGGCTGGGCTCTCGTCCAGGACGCGACCCAGGTCGAGCTCGGCCCGGGCGGGCTCCGGGCGCTCCGGCCCGTCTTCGGCGGGGCGGTGACGGCGACGGTCGAAGCGCCGGCGGGCCCGTGGATCGTCGTCCCCCGCCCCCGTGCCTTCGCCGCCGCGGAGCCGGCGGACGGCGCCGCCCCCGAGCTCGTCCGCCATCGCTACTCGCTGCCCGAGCCGGGGACCCGCTGCGGCGAACGCAGCCGGACGGAGGCCGCCGGGCCGGACCTCGAGCGGGCGAGGGTCGTCGTGGCGGGCGGCGCCGGTCTCGGCGGGCCAGAGCCGTTCGAGCTGCTCGGCGAGGTCGCCGAGCTCCTCGGCGGGGCCGTCGGCGCCTCCCGGCCGGCGTGCGACGCTGGCTGGGTCGAGCCGGCGCTCCAGGTCGGCCTCACCGGCAAGACGATCGCCCCGGACCTGTACGTGGCCGTCGGCATCTCCGGGGCGACGCAGCACCTGATGGGCTGCCTCGCCTCCGGGACGATCGTCGCCGTCAACAGCGACCCGGCCGCGCCGATCTTCCGCGTCGCGAACTACGGGGTCGTCGGCGACTGGAAGGAGGTCCTGCCCGCCTTCCGCGACGCGCTCCGGGCGCGACAGCGGGCGGCATGAGCTCGACCGGGGCGGCGCTCCTGCCGCTCCTTCTGCTCACGCTCGCCTGGTTCGCGTACCGGGTCACCCGGCTCGTCCGGCCGCTGCTCCGGGCTCCTGCCGAGCGGCGCCTCGACCGGCCGGGCGCCCGCGCGTGGGGCGTGGTCGTGAACGTGATCGGCCACGCGCGGCTCCTGCGCAGGCCGTACGCCGGGCTCCTCCACCTCTTCGTCCTGACCGGCTTCGTCGTCCTCCTGACCGCGGTCGTCGAGGCGTTCGGGGCGGGACTCGTCTCCGGCTTCACGCTCGGATCGGCGGGCGAGACGTGGATCGCCTTCGCCCAGGACGTCGTCGCCGTGCTCGTGCTCGCCGGGCTCGCGATGGCCGCCTTCCAGCGGCTCGTGCTGCGCCCCGAGCGGTTCCGCGGCTCGAACGGACGGGACGCCGCCACCGTGCTCGGCCTGATCTTCCTCGTCGTCGCCGCCATGCTGCTCGAGAGCGCGTTCCAGATCGTCGCCGGCGAGGCCCCGTCATCGTGGCGTCCCGTCAGCTCCGCGCTCGCCGATCTCCTCGAGGGGCTCGGCGTCGGCGACGACACGGCGAGCAGGGCCGCGCAGGTCTGCTCCTGGATCCACGTGCTCGCCATCCTCGGCTTCCTCGCGTACATCCCGGCGTCGAAGCACCTGCACATCCTCGCCGGGGTTCCGAACGTCTTCCTCCGCGATCTCTCGCCGCCAGGCCGTCTCGGCACGCCCGACCTCGAGCGGACGCCGATCGGCGTCGCCGAGATCCACCACCTCGGCCGCAAGCAGCTGCTCGACCTCTACTCGTGCACCGAGTGCGGCCGCTGCCAGGACGCGTGCCCGGCGTACGCCGCCGGTCAGCCGCTCTCGCCGAAGCTGCTGATCATGGATCTCCGCGACCACCTGCACGCGGCGGAGCGGAGCGGGGATCCGGCCGGGCCGCTCGCGGGCGCGGTGATCCGCGAGGAAACGATCTGGGCCTGCACGACCTGCCGGGCCTGCATGGAGGAGTGCCCGCTCTTCATCGAGCACGTCCCGAAGATCGTCGACCTCCGCCGCCACCTGGCCATGGAGCTCGGCCGCCTCCCCGACGGCGTCGCCGGCGCGATGCAGTCGCTCGAGCAGCGTGGCCACCCGTGGGCGAGGTCGCCCCACTCGCGGACCGACTGGTGTCGCGACCTCGGCGTGCGCGTGCTCGGGCCGGGCGAGGAGGCCGACGTCCTGCTCTGGGTCGGCTGTACCGCCGCGCTCGACGGCCGCGCCCAGCGGGTGGCGCGCTCCCTGGTGCGGCTGCTCCAGGCAGCCGGGGTCGACTTCGCCGTGCTCGGCGACGCCGAGGCGTGCACGGGTGACCCGGCGCGGCGGTCGGGCTACGACTACCTGTTCCAGCTCCAGGCGCGGGCGAACGTGGCGACGCTCGCCGAGCGCCGCTTCCGGCGGATCGTGACGGCTTGCCCGCACTGCCTGAACACGCTCGCGAACGAGTACGGCGACTTCGGGGGAACGTACGAGGCCGTCCACCACACGCAGCTCCTGGCCGAGCTCGTCGAGGCCGGCAGGCTCCCCGCCGCCGCTGCGGCCGAGGGTGCGGACGTGACCTTTCACGACCCCTGCTACCTCGGACGCTACGGCGGCGAGTTCGAGGCACCGCGTACGCTGCTCGCCCGCTCCGGCCGGTCGCTGGTCGAGCTGGAGCGGTCCCGCTCCGGCTCGTTCTGCTGCGGGGCGGGCGGCGGGCGGGCATTCGCGTCCGAGCCGCCTGGCCGGCGCGTGAGCACGATCCGGGCCGAGCAGGCTCGTGCGACCGGCGCCGGCGTCGTCGCCACCGCCTGCCCGTTCTGCCTCGCGATGATGGAGGAAGGGACGAAGGCGGCGGCCCGCGCCGAAGGCCAGGAGGCCGTTCCCCAGACCGTCCTCGACGTTGCCGAGGTGCTCGAAGCCTCGCTGCTCGGACCGGCGGAGCCGGCAGGAGGCGCGGAGGGATTGACACCGGGTGAGGCCGGTGGTAGATAGAGGCACCCGGCATTTGATCAGTTCATCGGACCAACACTCCGTGCTCAAAGACCTCACGATCGAGCGCCGCACGTCCCTGCCGGAGGCGATCGTCCACGAGTTCGCGAAGTTCGTCGCTGACGGCGGCATGAAGCCCGGCGACCGGATCCCGCCCGAGGGCGAGCTGGCCGACGCCTGGAAGGTGGGCCGCTCCTCGGTCCGGGAGGCATTCCGGGTCTTCCAGCTGCTCGGCGTGGTGGAGGCGAAGCCGGGCCGCGGGACGATCCTCGCGAACACGGCCCCGCTCTTCGCCCTGATCGACTGGTCCCGCTTCACCGGGGCGGAAGCGATCTGGGACATCGTCGAGGCGAGGCTCGTCCTCGAGCCGACGCTGGCCAGCCTCGCGGCCGAGCGGGCAACCGAGCAGGACCTCGAGGAGATCGCCGAGACCATCGAGCGCTCGCGCCGGGCAATCGGCGACCGGGAGGCGAGCGTCCAGGCGAGCCTCGACTTCCACACGGCCGTCGCGGCAGCGACGCAGAACCAGACGCTGCTCCTCACGACGCGCCTGCTGCGAAGTCTCTGGCTCGAGTCGACGCGGTTCACGCGGCGCGACCCGGACGAGTACTCGAGCCTCCTGCGCGATCACGAGGAGATCTATGCGGCGATCAAGAAGCGCGATCCGGAACGAGCGGCCCGCGCGACGGAGCAGCACCTGCGCCAGGGCGTCACCTTTTCCCTCGAAGCCCTGGGCAAGAGCGGCGGCGCGGACGCGTCGGCCGAGACGAGCGAGCAAGCGACCTGAGAGCGGCGACGACGGGAGGTGGAGCGATGAGCATGCCGTCCTACGGGGTGGTGCCGGGCTACGACTGGGACGAGGAGCGGGACGTCGAGGTGTCGCCGTGGTGGCTCCTCGATCCGACCCACTCGGTGCCGCCGTGGACGCCGATGTTCGCCTGGTTCTGGATCCAGTACTGCGGGCACGGCATGCAGTACGGCGCGGAGACGGTCAGCATGCCCACCGTCCGCGGCTACGACTGGCGGCTCAAGGACGGCGGCGGCTACTTCACCATCCTCGTGGTCAAGGATCCCGCCGAGATCAAGCGGCGCGAGGAGGGCTTCCGCCAGGCCATGCGCCCCTTCCTCGAGTCGTACGACGAGATGTGGAACGGCTTCAAGACCGAGATGCTCGGCCGCTACGCGAAGCTCAGGGCCGTGGACGTCGACCGCGCCTCGAACTGGCAGCTCAAGGAGCTGCTCGAGGACACGGTCGCCGTCACCGCTCGCATGTGGGAGATCCACATGTACATGATGTTCGGCGTCTACACGATCTACCTCTTCTTCGAGGATCTCTGCCGGGAGCTCCTCGGGATCGACGACACCTCGCCGGACTTCCACCGCCTGCTGCGCGGCTACGACAACAAGGTCCTCGCCGTCGACCGGGCTCTCTGGGAGCTCGCGCGTGCCGCGGACGAGGCGGGGCTCAACTCCGCGGTCGGGCAGGGGAAGGCCAGCGAGGCGATCCCCGCGCTCGAGGAGAGCGACGCCGGGCGGCAGTGGCTCGGTCGCTTCCGCGGCCTCCTCGACGAGGACGGTTGGCGCATCCAGCGGATGGCCGAGATCAACCTTCCGAGCTGGGTCGAGGATCCGACGCCCGCGCTCCAGATCGTCTCGCGCTTCATCGAGACCGGGATCGAGTTCGACCTCGACCGGAAGCGGGCGGAGCTCGAGCAGGAGCGCCGCGAGGCGCAGCAGGCCGTGCTCGCACGGATCCCCGCGGGCGACCGGGACTGGTTCGGGGCGCTCATGAGCGTCGCCGAGCGGGCCGGCTCGTTCAGCGAGGAGCACAACCACTACCTCGATCTCTACACCCACGCGATGATCCGCCGCACGGTGCTCGCGATCGGCCGGCGGCTGACCCAGGCGGGGACGATCGACGCGCCCGAGGACGTGATGTACCTGACTCCCGTCGAGCTCCGCCAGGTGGTCGGCGTGCCCGAGTACTACCGCCTCCAGCACCAGGCGGCGGGGCGGCGCGAGGCCTACGACGCGTGGCAGCAAAAGGAGAACCCGCCCCTCCTCGGAACGCTCACCTTCGAGGAGACGATCGGCGAGGTCGTCCAGTCCCACTGCCCGATCGCGCTCAAGGTCGTCACCGGTGCTCTGCCCACGGTCGACCCGGCCGTGAAGGCCGACCTCTACGGCGTCTGCGGCTCGCCCGGCGTCGCCGAGGGAACGGCTCGCCTGATCCTCGACGAGAGCCGCCTCGGCGAGGTGCAGCCCGGCGACATCCTGGTCGCGGCGACCACCTCGCCGAGCTGGACCTCCGTCTTCGCCTACCTCCAGGGGGTCGTCGTCGATCGCGGGGCGAGCCTCTCCCACGCGGCCGTGGTCGGGCGCGAGTACGGGATCCCGGTGGTGATGAACGTCTTCGAGGGCACGAAGAAGCTGAAGAGCGGCCAGCGGATCAGGGTCGACGGCACGAACGGCCACGTCTTCGTCCTGAGCGACGCCTAGACGGGGGCTCGGGTGACCGCTGCTTCGAGCACGATCAGGTGGCTCTCGGACTGCGGGAACGCCACCCGCGGAATCGGCGCGAAGGCGGCCGGGCTCGGGGAGATGCTCGCCCTCGGGCTGCGTGTGCCTCCCGGCTTCGTCGTCACCCAGGCGGCGTACGACGCGTTCGTGCAAGCACCGGGGCTCGCGGAGCACGTTGGCGAGATCGCGACGCTCGGCTCCGACATCGGGACGCGCCACGACGCCGCGTCGGCGCTGCGGGCCCACATCGAAGCGACCGCGATGCCCGAAGGAACGGCCGGGGAGATCCTCGGCGCCTACGACGAGCTCGCCCGCCTGAGCGGGACGGCGGACGTCGAGGTCGCGGTGCGCTCGAGCGCCTCGGCCGAGGACCTGCCCGGCGCCAGCTTCGCGGGTCAGCAGGACACTTACCTCGGGGTGAGGCGGGACGATCTGCTCGACTCGGTGCGCCGCTGCTGGGCGAGCCTCTTCTCGGAACGGGCCGTCGCCTACCGGGCCGAGATGGGGTACCCGCTCGCCGAGGTGTCGATCGCGGTCGTCGTGCAGAAGCTCGTCAGCGCCCGCGCCTCCGGGGTGATGTTCACCATCAACCCGGTCAGCGGGAACCCGTTCGAGATCGTGATCGAGGCGAACTGGGGCCTCGGCGAGAGCGTCGTCTCCGGCCTGGTCGTCCCGGACCGCTTCCTCGTCTCGAAGCACAGCGGGGAGTTGCAGCGAGAGCTGGGCGAGAAGATGCAGGCGGCCATCGCCGGCCCCGGCGGTCACAGCCTCGTCGACCTGCCGCCCGAGCAGCGGTCGGCGTTCTGCCTCGACGACGCCGAGCTCGGCGAGCTCGCCCGCCTCGGGCGCCTGATCGAGGATCACTACGGCGAGCCGCGCGACGTCGAATGGTCCGTGGACGAGAACCTGCCGTTCCCCGAGAGCGTCCTGCTCCTGCAGATGCGACCGGTGACGACCACCGGGCTCAAGGACGTTCATCGCGACCCGGGCAAGAGCACGACCGACCACATCCTCGATCTGATCCTCGCGCGGAGGTTCGGCAGCCCGACGGCGTCCGACTCGGCAGGGTGAGCAAGCTCCGGGGAAAGGTCGCGATCGTGACCGGAGCCGGGCGCGGGCTCGGCCGCGAGTTCGCCCTGGCACTCGCCCGTGAGGGTGCGGCCGTCGCCGCCGCGGACATCGACGCCGTGGCTGCGAAGGACACGGCGGCGGCGGTCGCCGCCGCCGGGGGCACCGCGATCGGGCTCCACGTGGACGTCGCCGACCTCGGGAGCACCGAGGCGATGGCGGCGGAAGCCGCCGGCGCGCTCGGCGGGATCGACGCGCTCGTGAACAACGCGGGCGTCTACGCCGGCCTCGAGCGGCGGCCCTTCTACGAGCTCGATCCCGACGAGTGGGACCGGGTGATGCGGGTCAACGTCAAGGGCACCTGGCTCGCCACGCGCGCCGTCTTTCCTCACCTGCGTACGCGGGGGGCGGGCAAGGTCGTGAACGTCGCCTCGTCGACCGTGTTCTCCGGCTCGCCGCTCTGGGCGCACTACGTGACCTCGAAGGGCGCGGTGATCGCGCTCACCCGCGTCCTCGCGCGCGAGCTGGGCGACTACGGGATCTGCGTGAACACGGTCGCGCCCGGCTTCACGCTGACCGAGGCCGCCCTCTCGGCGATGCCGGACGCCGCTACGTACGGTGTCGACCGCGGCGCGCTGAAGAGAGCGGAGCTGCCCGCCGACGTCACGGGCGCCGTCACGTTCCTGGTCGGCCCCGACAGCGACTTCATCACCGGGCAGTGCCTCGTCGTCGACGGAGGGCGGCAGTTCCATTGAGCACGGCGACGACGCTCGCGCGGGCCGCCGGCTACCTCTTCGACGTCGACGGTTGCCTCGTGCTCTCCGACCTGCCCGGCGGGGAAGGAGGCTGGCCTCTGCCCGGTGCGATCGAGGTGCTCGAGCGGGTGCACGCGACCGGCAAGCCGCTCGCGGTCTTCACGAATGCGAGCGGTCGCACGCCGGAGGAGTACGCGGAAATCCTTCGCGGCCTCGGGCTCGCGGTCGCCGACCGGGAGGTGATCACGCCGCCCGTCGTCGCGGCGATCCACATCGAGCGCACCGATCCGGACGGTCCCGTGCTCGTCTTCGGGGGTCGCGGTCTCGAGGAGCCGCTCCGCCGCTCCGGCATCTCCACTGTCCCGATCGAGCAGGCGGAGGAGGCGCGCTTCGTCCTCGTCGGGGCCGACCGGGAGTTCACGTACCCGAAGCTCGATGCCGCCTGCCGGGCGGTCTGGGCCGGCGCCGAGCTCCTCGTCACCTCGTGGTCGAGGTACTTCGCCGGCGCGACCGGGAGGTCGATCGGCGTCCCGGCCGCGATCGCATGCGGAATCGCCCACGTGACCCGGGCAGAGCCCCAGGTCATGGGCAAGCCGTCGCCGCTCGCGCTCGAGGCGAGCGCGGCCACGCTCGGAGTCGACCCGGTCGACATGGTCGTCGTCGGCGACGATCTCGAGATGGAGCTCGCGATGGGTCACGCCGGCGGGGCGGTGACCGTGCTCGTCCTGACGGGCGTCACCGACGCGGAGCGGCTCGAGCAGGGCTCGGACGGCTTCGAGCCGGACCTCGTGCTGCCCGACGTCGGCCATCTGCTCGACTACCTGTAGACGATGGGCGCCGAGCAGCGAATCGAGTTCGTCGACCAGACCATTCGCGACGCCCAGCAGAGCCTCTGGGCGTTCCTCATGAGCACCGAGATGATCGAGCCGATCGCGCCTGCGCTCGACCGGGTCGGCTACAAGGCGATCGCCACGGTCGGCTCGAACGGCTACGTCGTCCAGGTCCGCTACTTCGGCGAGGATCCCTGGGAGCGGGTACGGCTGCTCGCGCGGGCGCTCGAGCGGACGCCGCTCAGGGGCTCGTTCATGACCACGAGCCTCGCGACGTTCGAGATCGACACGCCGCGGGAGGTGATCGGCCTCTGGATCGACCGGTCGGTCGCGAACGGGATCGACGAGTTCTGGATCTGCGACTACCAGAACCACCCCGACCGCTTCGCCGAGCTGGCGCAGCTCGTCAAGGCTCGAGGAGCCAAGGTCGTCACCTCGCTGATGTACACGGCGAGCCCCGTGCACGACGACGAGTTCTGGGCCCGGCAGACGCGGAAGATCGTCGAGGCGCGCGACTGCGTCGACGCGATCATGATCGAGGACGCGACGGGCGTCCTCACCCCCGAGCTGACGCGGCGGCTCGTGACCACCGTGCAGG
>JBBILK010000094.1:0-3888 GCA_037444965.1 Actinomycetota bacterium
CCTGCTCATCCACATCCCCGCGATCGCGCACGCCGCCGGGCTGCGGCGGCCGACCGTCGACGACTGGCGCCGCGTCAACCGGGCCGTGCCCCGGCTCGTCGACGCGCTTCCGAACGGGCCCCGCAACCACCCGACCGTGCGGGTGTTCCTCGCCGGCGGCGTTCCCGAGGTCGCGCTGCACCTGCGCCGCCTCGGGCTCCTGCACGGGGGAGCGCGAACGGTGGACGGTCGCACGTGGGACGAGATCCTCGACGAGTGGGAGGGAAGCGAACGCCGCGCCCGTCTGCGGGCGCGGCTCGAGGAGGCCGACGGCGTCGACCCGGACGACGTGATCTCCCCGCCCGGCCGCGCCCGCGAGAAGGGCCTGACCTCGACGGTCTGCTTCCCGGGCGGCAACCTCGCTCCCGGCGGGAGCGTGATCAAGTCGACCGCGATCGACCCGCGCGTTCTCGACCCGGACGGCGTCTACCGCCTGACCGGCCGCGCGCGTGTGTTCACGAGCGAGCGAGCCGCGATCGCCGCGATCAAGGGGCTCGCCGGAGAGCCGATCGAGCCCGGGGACGTGATCGTGCTCTGCGGCGTCGGCCCGCTCGGGACGGGGATGGAGGAGACCTACCAGCTCACCTCGGCGCTCAAGTTCCTCCCCTTCGGCCGCGAGGTCGCCCTCGTCACGGACGCCCGCTTCTCGGGCGTCTCGACGGGCGCGTGCATCGGGCACGTGAGCCCGGAGGCCCTCGAGGGCGGCCCGATCGGCAAGCTCGTCGAGGGCGACGTCGTGCGGGTGGTGGTCGACACGCGGGGCCTCGAAGCCTCTGTCGACCTCGTCGGCCACGGCGACGAGGAGTGGGCGGCCGAGCGGGCCGCGCGGGTGCTGGCCGAGCGCCCGGTGCGGGACGACGTCGCCCCTGACCCGCGCCTGCCGGCGGACACGGCGCTCTGGGCGAGGCTGCAGTCCGTGAGCGGTGGCCTCTGGGGCGGCTGCGTCTACGACCCGGAGGCGATCGCGCAGGCCCTCGGCGAGGCTGCGGGCGCTATCCCTGCCAGGCGGTGATGAGGTCGTCGGGGCCGAGGGTGACGTCCAGCTCCTCGGTCGCGCAGCCCGGCAGGGAGACGCCGACGAGGGTCCGCTTGCCGGCTCAGACCGGCGGCTCGTACTCCCGCGCTGCTTGCACCATCGCCCGGATGTTCTCGAGCGGCGTGATCCGCGGCACGACGCAGCCGGAGCCGAGCACGTAGCCGCCCCCGGCCGCCGCCGCGTCGAGACACGCGTTCGAAGCCTCGCGAACCTGCTGCGGCGTGCCCTGGAGGAGCACCGTGACGGGATCGACGTTCCCGATCAGGCAGGCCCGATCACCGACCACCTGCTTGGCGTAGGCGAGGTCGACCTTGTGGTCGATCTCGATGATGTCGGCCCCGGTCTCCGCGTAGAGGTCGAGCACCCTGGTCGAGTTGCCGCAGATGTGCAGGAGGGTCTTCGCGCCGTAGTCCTTCCAGGCCTGGATCACCCGGCGCTCGTACGGGAAGGCCCACTCCTCGTAGTCGCTCGGCGAGATCACGTCGCAGGAGGCGAGCGAGTCGCCGCAGTGGAGCAGATCCGAGCCCGCGTCGACGCTGGCCTTGCCGAACGCGATCAGCGCGTCGGCGGCGAGCCCGAGCGCGTGATGGATGGCGCCGGCGTTGCTGCCCGGGAGTCCCGCCTTCGCGAGCCCGATCTCGACCAGGAACTCCTGCGTCCCGATGAAGTAGGACGCGAGCGAGAGCGGGCCCGTCCCGGTCGTCCGGATCGCCACCTCGTCGCCCGCGGCCTTGCGCACGAGTCGTGTCGCCTCGAGGAAGACGGGCATGCGCCCGTCGGTCAGCGGGTTCGGCACCTCGAGCTCGTAGACCCGATCGAGGCTCTCGACCGCCGGCTTTCGGAGGTGAGGGGTCTCGTCCTCGGGGAGCTCGGCGACGCAGCCGAACCCCTCGGCGAGGTAGTAGTTGTCGCAGCTCAGGAAGATGATGTCCTGGCCGAGCGCCTCGTGGAGCGCGAGCTGGCCTCTCGCCATCACCTCGGGATCCGTGGCGTACTCGCGAACCGACGCTCCGATCGGCGTGGCGCCGAGGTCGGCCATCATCGGCCCGGCCGGGACGCGATCGACCGGGCGGCGTTCGAGCGTCGCGAGCACGCGCTCTCTCGAGTTCACCGATGTGACGCTACCAGGCCGCCTAGCCGCTGACGACGAAGAAGTCCTTCCAGGGAGCCCGCACGGTCCAGGTCGAGACCAGACCCTTCGGAAACGAGGAGGCCGACTTGCCCGAACGGCGCTTCTACCGCCCGCGAGGCATGCCGGTCAAGAGGACGAGGCGGCGTACCCGCGGGCGAGCTCGGCGATCGCGGCCGGGCCGATACCGCAGCAGCCGCCGATCGCCCGGGCG
This sequence comes from Actinomycetota bacterium, assembly GCA_037444965.1. Taxonomy (GTDB): domain Bacteria; phylum Actinomycetota; class Thermoleophilia; order Gaiellales; family Gaiellaceae; genus JBBILK01. The sequence continues at coordinate 2,419 of JBBILK010000094.1, forward strand.
CCGAGCTCGCGCCAGCGCTCGACCAGCTCGAGCGGGAACCGGTCGACGCCGACGCCGCTCCAGGTGTAGCTGTCGCCGTCCCAGATCCGGCCGCTGTTCGGGTAGACGAGCAGCGGGAGGTCGGTCGCCTGCCGCGCTGCCCGGAGCAGGGAGTCGATGTGCTCGGGCGGCGTGCAGTTGACGCCGAAGGCGGCGACGCGGCCGGTGCACCCGGCGGAGCGGATCGCCTCGCCGAGCGGGGTGCCGTCGCTCAGGCGCTCGCCGTCGCGGCAGCAGAACGAGACCCAGGCCTCGGTCTCCGGCACCTCGGCCAGGAGCTCGGCGACGATCGCCGCCTCGCGCCCGTTCGGGATCGTCTCCACCGCGAGCAGGTCGGCGCCGGCGGCGACGAGCTCGGCGATCCGTGCGCGCTGTGTCTGCGCGATCTGCGCGTCGGTCGCGCCCCGGTAGTCGCCCGTGTACTCCGTGCCGTCGGCGAAAACGACCGCGTACGGCCCGACGCTACCCGCGACGAGCCCCCGACCGCCGGTGCGCTCGCGTGCCCGCTGCGCCAGCTCGACCGAGAGGCGAAGCAGCCGCCCGCCCTCGGCGCGGTCGATTCCCGCTGCCTCGAATCCCTCGAGCGTCGCGTGGTAGCTCGCCGTGATCGCCACGTCCGCGCCGGCTTCGAAGTAGGCCGCGTGCACGTCCTCGATCGCCTGCGGGTCGTCGCGGAGCAGGCGCGCCGACCAGAGCGAGTCGCGCAGGTCGTACCCGCGGGCCTCGAGCTCGGTGGCGAGCCCGCCGTCGAGGACGACGTCGCGGGTTGCGAGCAAGGTCGCCAGAGGTCCCATGGAACTACGGTATCGGGTTAGGTCTGCGTGCTCGGACGCTGCCCCTCGACGTGGGCCTTGAGCGCCGCGTACTGGCGGCGCACCGACCTGCCTATCACCGGCGAGAGGAGCGGCAGGAGCAGCCGCATCCCGGTGCTCTGCGGCCGCATCGTCATCGCCGACGTCAACCGCGTCCTCCCGCCAGGGAGCTCCTCGAAAGCGATCTCTTCGTGCACGGCGGTGCCGGGGTCCGAACCGTTCATCACGAGCCGGCGCCCCGGTGTCAGCTCCGCAACCTCCCAGCTTCCCTCCACGCGTCGGCGGCCCTGCTTCCGAACCATCGTCCCCTTCGTGCCGGCTGCGATCCGGCCGCGGGGCTGGATGTCCAGGAGCTCGGGCGAGATCGCGAGCCACGTGTTCGTGTCCGTAGCCGCGTCGAAGACGCTCTGCGTCGGCCGATCGATTTCGAGGGCGGTCCGGATCGTGGGCATGAAGCGCTGACCTCCTACTCGAGTATTCGGACAGCGGATCGTACCGCGGCCGAGATCGGGGTCGAGGACGCTCGCCCCCGCCCGATGGGAACGTCCCGGGGCCTGGCCCCGGGCCTGGCCCGTCAGGCCGTGTCCGCTGCGGCGAACACGGCCGCGGCGGTAGAGTC
>JBBILK010000094.1:3966-8736 GCA_037444965.1 Actinomycetota bacterium
GCCGCTCGAGCAGGTCGCCCGCTGGGCGAAGGAGAACGGCTTCGACGCGCTCGAGGTGGCGTGCTGGCCGCTCGCGTCGGGAGACGTCCGCCGCTACGCGGGCGTCACGCACATCGACGTCGACTCGCTCGACGACGCGAAGGCGGCCGAGATCACCTCGATGCTGGCCGGAACCGGGATCGAGCTGTCAGGGCTCGGCTACTACCCGAACAACCTCCACCCCGACCCCGAGCACCGGGCTGCCGTCAACGAGCACACGCGCAAGGTGATCCGGGCGGCCGCGAAGCTCGGCGTGCCCGTCGTGAACACGTTCGTCGGGCGCGACCAGAACCGCTCGCACCCGGAGAACATGGAGGAGTTCCGGAAGGTGTGGCCGGGGATCGTGGAGGAGGCCGAGTCGCTCGGGGTCAAGGTGGCGATCGAGAACTGCCCGATGATCTTCTCGCTCGACGAGTGGCCGGGCGGCGTCAACCTCGCCTACTCGCCGGCGATCTGGCGGGAGCTGTTCGCCCTCGTCCCGAGCCCGAGCTTCGGGCTCAACTTCGACCCGAGCCACCTCGTCTGGCAGATGATCGACTACGAGCGGGCGATCTACGAGTTCGGCGACAGGATCTTCCACGTGCACGCGAAGGATCTCGAGGTGCGCCGCGACGGCCTCTACGACCACGGCGTGATGTCGCTCGGGATCGGCTGGCAGGTGCCGCGCCTGCCCGGGCTCGGCGAGGTGCGCTGGGACCGGTTCTTCGCGGCGCTCCACGGGGTCGGCTACGACGGGCCGGTGATCGTCGAGCACGAGGACCGCCGGTTCGAGGGCTCCGAGGAGCTCGTCATCCGCGGCTTCCACCTCGCGCGCGACGTGCTCCGGCCGTACGTCGTCTAGCGAACGGTGGTGCTCGCCGACGCGCTCCGGCGAGTCGTCGGCGAGGCGCACGTCCTCGCCGACCCCGACACGCGCGCTGGGTACGAGCACGACCTGACCGGGCGGTTCAGCGGTGAGGCGTCCGTGGTCGTGCGACCGGGCGACACGCGCCAGGTGGCGGACGTCGTCCGCCTGTGCGCGGCGGCTGGCCAGCCGCTCACCGTCGTGGGCGGGGGCACGGGCATGGTCGGCGGTGCCGTCCCGCGCTCCGGCGAGGTCGTTCTCGCTCTCACCCGCCTGGACGAGCTCGGGCCCGTCGACCCGCTCGCTGCGACGGTCGACTGCGGTGCGGGCGTCAGCCTCGAGCGGCTCCAGGCGCACGCGCGCGCCGCGGATTTCGACTTCCCGGTCGACTTCGCCTCCCGAGGCACCGCGACGATCGGCGGCCTCGTCGCCACGAATGCGGGCGGAGCGCTCGCCGCCCGCTACGGGATGACGCGGGCCTGGGTGGCCGGGCTCGAGGCCGTGCTCGCCGACGGGACCGTGCTCTCGCGGCTCGCGGGCCTGCTCAAGGACAACGCGGGGTACGACCTCACGGGACTGCTCGTCGGCAGCGAGGGGACGCTCGGGATCGTCACGCGGGCCCGGCTGCGGCTGACGCCGCTGCTCCGCGCGCGGACGGTCGCGCTGCTCGCGCTCGAGAGCCTGGACGACGCCTTCGCTCTCCTTCGCGTCCTCCGGGAACGGGCGCCTTCTCTGCAGGCGGCCGACTACTTCCACGCCGAGGGCATGGAGCTCGTCTGCCGTCACCGCGGCTTCGCGCGACCGTTCGACCGCCTCTACGACACGTACGTCGTCGCCGAGTGCGCGGCGCGGAGCGACCCGACCGGCGAGCTCGCCGACGCGGCCGAGTCGGCGGGTGAGCTCGTTCGCGACGCTGCGGTCGCGAGCGACTCGGAGGGCCGGCGGGCGCTCTGGGGGTATCGCGAAGGGTTGAACGAGGCCGTCGCCGCCCGCGGCGTCCCGCACAAGCTCGACGTCTCGGTGCCGCTCGCCGCCGTGCCGGCCTTCGAGCGGGACGTGCGGGCGACCGTGGCGGCGGGCTGGCCGGAGGCCAAGACCTTCCTCTACGGGCACCTCGGCGACGGGAACGTCCACGTCAACGTGGTCGGGCCCGACGCCGGCGACGAGTCGGTCGACGACGCCGTGCTCCGGCTCGTCGCCCGCCACGGCGGCTCGATCAGCGCCGAGCACGGGGTCGGCGTCGCGAAGACCCGCTGGCTCGCGCTCACGCGGAGCGAGGCGGAGATCGCCGCGATGCGCGCGATCAAGGCGGCACTCGATCCGAAGGGCATCCTCAACCCCGGGCGGATCCTCCAGTGAACCGTCATCGTGCGGTGACAGTTTGGTATGACAGTAGATATCATACTACCCATGGTGCGCAGGACAATCACGATCCCGGAGCCGATCGACGCTCTCGTACGGCGCCACGCACACGACGGCGAGTCGTTCTCGGCGGCCATGGTCCGCTTCGTCCGGGCCGGCATCGAGGCCGAGAGTGGCCAGGATCGATACGCCTGGATCGGCTCGTTCGACGGCCCGACTGATCTCGGCGAGCGCGTGGAGGACTACCTCCGCGAGATCGTCAGAGACCCTGAGTTCGAGCACTGAAGGTCGTCGCGGACACCGGTCCTCTCGTTGCCGCTGCCAGCCGGCGTGACCGAGCGCACCGGCTGTCGGAGAGGCTCGTGAGGGCTCTGGGGCACGCCCTGCTGATTCCCGAGCCCGTGCTCGTCGAGACCGATCTGGTCCTGCGACGGCGCGGAGGAGCGCGGGCTGCCCGCCAGCTGCTGGGGGCAGCACTTGCCGGCACGTTCACGGTCGTCCGCCTGACGCCCGGACTGCTCGAGCGCGCCGTCGAGCTCGACGCCCAGTACGCCGACCTCGACCTCGGGCTCGTCGATGCCTCGGTGATGGCGTACGCCGAGCGCCACGACCTGCCGATCCTCACGTTCGACTTCGCTCACTTCCGCGCCACGGCCTCCGCTCGGGGATACTGGCGCCTGCTCGTGGACGAGAAGCGGTTCCGGGAGATCGTCGGTGCCTGAGCTGTTCGGGAATGCCTGGACGCGGACCGAGCTTCTGCGCCGCGTCGGGCGGCTCGGGCAGGTCGCCGGGGTTCGGCTGGTGGAGCTCGCCGACGCCTCCGAGCGCGGGGTTCGGGTGCTCGAGTTCAGAACCGGAACCGGCTTCTCCTTCGAGGTCGTCGTCGACCGGGCGTTCGACATCGGCCGTGCCGAGCACGCGGGGCGCTCGCTCGCCTGGGGCTCGGCGGTCGGCTTCGCCGGGCCCTGGTTCTACGAGTGGGAGGGGCTCGGCTTCTTCCGTACCTGGGGCGGCGGCCTGCTCACCACCTGCGGCATCGACCACGCGCTGTTCATGGCCGAGGACACGGCCGCCCAGTACCACTACCCGCCGAAGCAGACGGAGGAGTTCCCGCTCCACGGGCGCGTCTCGAACCGCCCGGCCAGGCTCGTTGCCTACGGGGAGCGCTGGGAGGGCGACGCGTGCGTGCTCTTCGCAGAGGGCGAGACGCTGCAGGCGTCCGTCTTCGGCGAGCACCTGCTCCTCCGCCGCCGGGTCGAGGCCCGCGTCGGCGAGTCGCGCCTGACCATCCACGACGAGGTCGAGAACGTCGGCTTCGACCGGACGCCCCACATGCTGCTCTACCACGTGAACGCCGGCTTTCCGGTCGTCGACGAGGGATCGGAGGTGCTCGTCCCCGCGCGCGCCGTCGTCGCACGCGGGGACTATCCCACCGCCGGCTGTCATGTCCTCGCGCGCCCCGAGCCGGGCTTCGTCGAGCAGGTCTTCGAGCACGACAATGCGGCTGAGCGGGACGGGTCGGTGCCGGTGGGAATCGTCAACCGCCGGCTCGGGCTCGGCGTCTACGAGGTCTACCGCGCCGACCAGCTCCCGTTCCACTTCATGTGGCGGATGCTCGGCGAGGGCACGTACGTCGTCGGGATCGAGCCGTGCACGAACCGGACGGCCGGCCGGCTCGACGCGCGCGCGCGCGGCGAGCTGATCGAGCTCGATCCGGGCGAGAAGCGGGCTTACGACCTCGAGCTCGGCGCTCTCGACGGGGAGGCGGCGATCGAGGCGTTCGCCGCGCGGGTCGACGCGCTCAAAGGAGGTGCAGCGTGAAGCTCGGGCTCGAGGGAACGACGTTCGTCGTCGGCGGCGGCAGCAAGGGGCTCGGCCGGGCGGTTGCCGAGGCGCTCCTCGCCGACGGCGCCCGGGTGCTCGTCGTCTCCCGGGAGCCGGAGCAGGCTGCCTCCGAGCTCGGCGAGCGGGCGATCCCCTGCCGGGCCGATCTCTCGACCGCGGCCGGCGTCGACGCGGTGATCGAAGCGGCCGGAGCGCTCGGCGGGCTCGACGGTCTCCTCGTCAACGCGGGCGGCCCGCCGCCGGGTGACGCGCTCGAGGTCTCCGACGAGCAGTGGGAGAGCGCATTCCGGCTGCTCGTCGCGGGCCCGGTCCGGCTGATCAGGGGCCTCGTGCCCCACTTCCGTGACGGCTCGTCGATCCTCTTCATCACCTCCTCGTCGGTGCGCTCGCCGATCGCGGGCCTCGACACCTCGAACGTGATCCGGCCGGGCGTGGCCGCGCTCGCCAAGTGCCTCGCGCTCGAGCTGGGGCCGAGGATCAGGGTCAACTCCCTCGCCCCGGGCCGGATCGACACCGAGCGGGTTCGCTTCCTCGACGAGAAGCGGGCGGAGGCGGAAGGAACGACGGTCGAGGAGCAGCGAAGCCGCAACGAGGCGGCGATTGCGCTTCGCCGCTACGGAGAGCCCGCCGAGCTCGGGCGCGTGGCCGCCTTCCTGCTCTCGCCTGCCGCCTCCTACGTC
>JBBILK010000095.1:0-1522 GCA_037444965.1 Actinomycetota bacterium
CGGACGCAGCCGAGACGGCAGCGAGGGAGTCGGCGGTCGGCTCGCCGTCCCGGTCCTCGACGTAGACGAGCGGCCGCATCAGATCAGGCTGCGCGCGACGAGGAGGTCGAAGATCGCGGCGGCGGCCTCCTCGCCCTCGACGACGAGGGTCCGATCCCCGCGTGCCGGCGGCGCACCGAGCGAGAGGACGCGCGTGCCGGAGCCGGCCTCACCGAGCTCGTCGGGCTCGAGCCCGAGCTCCGCCGCCGAGAGCCGGTCGAGTTGCTTCTCCCCTGCCCGCTTGAGCTCGCGGAACGTCGGCACGCGCGGCTCGCTGATCGCCGTCGACACGGAGACGACACAGGGGAGAGGCAGCTCGAGGAGCTCGAGGCCGCGCTCGCTGCTGCACGTCACCCGGACGATCTCCCCGGTGCAGGCGACGGAGACGACCCTCGACGCCACCGGCAGGCGGAGCCGGTCGGCGACCGCCGACCAGAGGACGGCGCCGTTCGAGTCTGCCGCCTGCTGGCCGAAGAGGACAAGCTCTGGCGCCTCGCGCGCAAGCGCGGCTGCCAGCACGCGGGTCGTCGCGAGCAGGTCGGAGCCCACTGCGTTCTCGTCCACGACGAGGAGCACACGGTCGCCGCCGAGCGCGAGCGGGGTGCGGAGCGCGTCCGCGCAGCCGGCAGGCCCGAGCGTGAGGAGCACCACCTCTCCGGTCCCGGCCTCGTCCCTGAGCCGCACGGCCTCGGCAACGGCGTGGAGATCCGGCGGGTTGACACGCGGCTCCGAGCTGCGGTCGAGCCGGAACGTGCCGGGGTCGAGCTTCGCCGCAGAGGGATCCGGAACGACCTTGACGCAGACGGCGACCTTCACGGCGCGAGACCGGAGGTCAGCCGGCCTGCGCCCGCGTCCACTGTTCGTGGAGCTCGTGGAGGCGGTTCGCCATCGCGAGCGCGAACCGCTCGTCGTTCACGTCCAGGTCGAGCCAGTGCGTCTCCACGCCCGGCTCGAGGCCCTCTCGCAGCGCTCCGAAGAGCGCTTCGTCCGCAGCGGGGTCATGGAAGACCTGCCCCTCGACGGCGATCATCGAGATGCCCCGGAGCGGGACGAAGAGCGCGGTGGGCCCCTTCGCGGCGTTCAGCTTCCGCGCGATCCGCCGCCCGAGCTCGGCGCACTCCTCCGGTGTCGTGCGCATGAGCGTGATCGTCGGGTTGTGCTTGTAGAGGTTCCTCCCCCGGAACTGCTCGGGCACCGTCTCGATCGGGCCGAAGTTGACCATGTCGAGCGCGCCCAGCGACACCACCTGCGGGATCCCGAGCTCGCCCGCCGCCTCGAGGCGGTCGGGGCCGGCGGAGAGGACGCCGCCGACGAGGTCGTCGGCGAGCTCGGTCGTGGTCACGTCGAGCGACGCGGTGATGAAGCCGCCCTTCATCAGCGCCTCCATCGACTGGCCGCCCGTCCCGGTGGCGTGGAAGACGAGCACCTCGTAGCCGAGCTCCTCGAGCCGCTCGCGGGCTCTCGTCACGCACGGCGTCGTGAC
>JBBILK010000095.1:1622-8657 GCA_037444965.1 Actinomycetota bacterium
CGTAGCCGAGCTCCTCGAGCCGCTCGCGGGCTCTCGTCACGCACGGCGTCGTGACCCCGAACATCGTCGCGCCGACGAGCGGTCTCGTGCCCGCGCGCGCGGGCACCGTTGCCTTCGCCATCCCCGCGATCGCCCCGGCGGCGTTCGCCATGATCCGCTCGGAGACCTGGTTCAGCCCTGCGATGTCGACGACCGAGTACATCATCGTGACGTCGACCGCGCCGACGTAGGGGCGCGTGTCCCCGGAGGCGACGGTCGAGACCATCAGCTTCGGCACCCCCACGGGAAGCTGTCGCATGGCGTGCGTCGCGAGCGCCGATCCGCCCGAGCCGCCGAGCGCCAGGATCCCGTCCAGGCGACCCTCGGCATGCAGCCGTCTCACCACCTCGGCCGCGCCCCGGGCCATCGTCTCCACGGCGGCGCCCCGGTCGCCGGCCGCTGCGAGCTCCGCAACGTCGGCGCCGGCCGCGCCGGCGACCTCCTCGCGGGAGACATCCGGCTCGACGAGCGGCTCGCCGAGCACGCCGGCGTCGACGAGCACGACCTCGACCCCGTGGTCGTGAACGCGGTCGCGCAGGTAGGCGTACTCCTTGCCCTTCGTGTCGAGCGTGCCGAGCAGGACGACGGTCGGCATCAGTGCTCGACGCGGGTAACGCCGAGGAAGCGCTGCTGGAGCTCGGGGTCGGTCCGGAGGGCGGTCGCGGTGGTCTCCGTGAAGATGCTCCCGGCGACCATCACGAGCTGCCGCTCCGCGACGGCCGTTGCCACGTCGACCTTCTGCTCGATCAGGAGCAGGTTCATCCCCTCCGCGACGAGCATCTTCAGGGTCTCGATCAGCCCTTCGACGATCGTGGGCGCGAGACCCTCGGAAGGCTCGTCCATGATCAGGAGCTTCGGATTCGTGATCAGCGCCCTCGCGATCGCAAGCATCTGCTGCTCGCCGCCGGAGAGCTGCATGCCGCCGTGACTGCGCCGCTCCGCCAGCCGCGGGAACAGCTCGTAGATCGTCTCGGGGGTCCAGCGACCCCCGTTCCGCCCCTCGATCATGCGCAGATGCTCGTCCACCGTCAGCGACGGAAACAGTCGCCGTCCCTGGGGGACGTAGCCGATTCCCGCCGCCGCGATCTTGTACGAGGGCCTGCCGACGAGCTCCTCGCCGTGGAAGCGGATCGAGCCCCTCGCCTCGGGCGGCGACATGCCCATGATCGAAAGACAGAGAGTCGTCTTCCCCATGCCGTTCCGGCCGATGATCGCGATCGGCTCCGAGCCCATCTCGAACTCGACCCCCTGGAGCACGTGGGCCCGTCCGTAGTAGGCGTCGAGGCCCCTGACGGCGAGCACGGGCTCACTCGCCATAGTGACCCCTCCCCAGGTAGAGGTCGTGCACGAGCTGGTTCGCCCGGATCTCGGCCGGCGTGCCTTCCACGATCACGCGACCGTCGTGCATCATCGTCACGTACTCGGCCACCGTCAGCGCGACGTCCATGTCGTGGTCGATCAGGATCAGCGTGATCGAGCGGTCGAGGCCGAGCAGCATCTCGGTCAGGCTCACCCGCTCGGCCCTCGAGAGGCCCGCCGCAGGCTCGTCGAGCATGATCAGCCTGGGCTCCCCGGCGAGGGCCATACCGACCTCGAGCTGGCGCTGCTCGCCGTGCGAGAGATCGCGGACAAGGCTCGGCAGTCGGTTCTCGAGGCCGATCCGGACCGCGATCTCACGAGCCTTCTCCCGCAGCCTTCCATCGCGGCCGGGCAGCGTGACCGCTCGCAGCCGCCCGCCCGACACTCCGACGACGGAGAGGTACAGGTTGTCCTCGACCGAGAGGCCGAGGAAGAGGCGGGAGGTCTGGTACGTGCGGGTGAGGCCGAGCCTGACCCTCGTGCGCGCCGGCAGGAACGTGACATCCTGGCCGAAGAGCTCGATCCGCCCCGACGTGGGCGGGAACTCGCCCGCGACGACGTTGAACAGCGTCGTCTTCCCGGCTCCGTTCGGGCCGAGGATGGCGCGTCGCTCGCCGGCCGTGACGGTGAGATCGACGTCGCGAACGGCGTGCAGGCCGCCGAAGCGCCGGCCGACCCCCCTGAGCAGGAGGATCGGCTCGGCGCTCTCGACGCAGTGCGCTGGAACGGACATCGGCGGTCCGCTCAGCCTAACGTGACCTCGAAGGTCCTATCCGACCTCCTCGTAGTTCCCGACCCAGGGCGGGGGCGTTCCGGACACGCACGGGGGCTCCGTCCGGCTGAACGACTCGCCCTCCTTCGTGTACAGCCCGCCGAAGGCCTGGTCGACGTCGTGGATGATCCGGATCGTCTTGACGTCCGCGATCCCGTCCCCGGTCACGTCCGGGACGATCTGGCCGACGAAGTTGTCGGCGATCGCCTGGCGGTTCTCGTCGAGCTTGATCGTCCCGTAGGGAGCGTCGAGCACGACGTTCGCCAGCGCCTCGCGCAGGGCCGCGTGCCCGTCGGAGAGGTCCCCGCCGACCTGCTCGAGCGCGGTCATCAGCGCCTTCATGTTGTTGTAGTAGTTGTAGACGAAGACGCTCGGCCCGAAGCCCGCCTGGTTGGGGTACAGGGCCGCGAGCGCATCGTGGTATGCCGCGGCCTTGGGGTCAGGCGAGTCGGGGAAGGTGGGGCCGGCCGTAACCGCTCCGGCGAGCTTGTCGCCGAACTCGAGTGTCAGCTGCGGGTCGCCCCAGAAGACGTTGCCCATGATCTTGGCCGGATCGAGCCGCCCGGCGGCGTCCATCTCCTTGATGAAGGGCAGGAGCGCCGAGCCTCCGATCGCGGCGTAGACCCCGTCGACGTCCTCGGGAATCTGGGGAACCCAGGACGAGAAGTCGGACTCCTCGATCGGCGGCCAGACCCTGGCCGTGATCTGCCCGCCCAGGGCACAGAACTCGGTCACGAAGCCGGCGAGCGACGTGTACGGGAAGCTGTAGTCGTCGCCGATGATCGCGGCCGTGCGCCAGCCGAGCACGTTGTAGGCGTAGTCGCCGAGGCCGGCCGACCACTGCGCGCCGTCCGTATTGAAGCGGAAGAAGTTCGGCGCCTGCACGTCCAGCGTCGTGTCCTGCGCGCCGGAGGTGCCGTTGACGAAGGTGACCTCGGGGTGCTCGAGGGCGTAGTTCGCGATCGCGATCCCCTCGTCGCCCGAGAGCGGGCCGATGAAGAGCTCGGCCCCGAGCTGCTCGACGAGACGCGCCGTCTCCTCGATCGCCTTGTCCGGCGTCGCGTCGGAGCAGCCGTAGCCGACGATCTGGATCTCGCGGCCCGCGACCACCGCGTTCGTCGCCAGCCCGTCGCTCGGGTTCTCCCCCGCGGGCACGGCGCCCCACTCGCTGAGCGCGAGATGGGTCCCGGCGATGTCGTTCTCGAACCAGACCGAGAACGGGCCACCGCAGTCGGAGAGCAAGCCGACCTTGATCGGCTCACCGGCGGCCGGCGGCTCTTCGGCGGGCGGCTCCTCCGCCGGAGGCTCCTCCGCCGGAGGCTCCTCCGCCGGCGGCGTGGTCTCTGCCGGCGGCTCCTCCGCGGGAGGCGCCGCCTCCTCCTCGCCGCCGCAGGCTGCGAGCGCGACGAGGGCAACGGCGAGGACGGCGAGCAGGAGCCAGAGCCCCCGCCTGCTGCGCCCGCCTGGTGTGCGAATCTCCATCGAACCCCCCTTCTTCGTCCAGCTCTTCCTTGACAACGCGGCGAGGACCTCGATAACCGGTTACCTCCCCGAAACACGTATGACGTCCTCGCGCCGTGGTAGTTAGCTGACCTCCCTCCTTTCCCCGTTCACGAGCTCAGCCGCCCGGGCTCGCCGCGGCCGGCGTGGAGGGTTCCTCGACCGAGTCCGCTCCGCGCCCCCGGCGAGCGGCGAGGTTCCAGGCGGAATCCCAGATGCCCATCAAGCCGCCGGGCGAGACCAGGACGATCAGCAGGAAGACCGAGCCAATGACCGTGTTGAAGCGCAGGCCGACGAAGCCGATCTCTCGTGAGTAGAAGTCGATCACCGTGAACACGAACGCCCCGAGCCACGCGCCCGGAAGCCGGTAGAGGCCGCCGATCACGGCGACCACGAGCAGCTCGATCGTCGCGCCGATGTTGATCGAGTTCGGGTCGATCCGCGTCTGCCACCAGACGGAGAGGATCCCGCCGATCGAGGCGATCAGCGCCCCGACGCCGAACGCGATCGTCCGGTGGAGAGCGACGTTGTAGCCGAGGGCCCGCATCCGCGTCGGCTCGTCCCGGATTCCCTGCAGCGCGATGCCGAACGGCGTTCGCACGAGGTAGCGGATCACGCCGTAGACGGCGACGGAGACGACGAGCGCGATATAGAAGAAGTTGTTCGGGTCGGTGGGCGGGTTGGACACGATCCCGGGCGTGTCGACGTTGTTCAGGCCGCCGAACCCGCCGAGCACGGTCACCTGGCCGAAGAAGTAGAAGACGATCACCGAGAAGGCGAGCGTGATCATGAGGAAGTAGATGCCTTCGCTGCGCGCCGAGACGGCGCCGAAGACGAGCCCGATCGCCGTCGCGACGGCGATGCCGAGGATCACTCCGACCCACGGGTCGACGCCCACCTCGAGGCCGCCGTTCGCCACGACGGCCTCGGCCATGACGTAGCCGCCGATGCCGTAGAGCGCCGTCTGCGCGAGCGAGACCATCCCGCCGTAGCTCGCGAGGAAGATCAGGCTCGCAGCCGCGATACCGAGCCACAGCGCCTTCGCCAGGATCAGCCTGAGGAACGGCTCGGTGAAGATCAGCGGCCCGAGCGCGAGCACGAGCAGGACGACCGCCGCGATCACCGCTTCGACGGCGGTCTTCTGCTGGAACCGTGCGACCTTCACGCCCGCCTCCCGAAGAGCCCGTACGGCCGGACGGCGAGCACGGCGACGAGCAGGGCGAAGGTGAGCAGGACCGAGTAGTTCGACCAGCAGTCGTCGGGGTTGGGACAGGGCAGGTAGATGTCGGCGAAGATGTCGACGGCGCCGAAGAGCAGCGCACCGACGGCGGCGCCGCCGAGCGAGCCCATGCCGCCGATGATCACGACGACGAGCGAGTTGAGCAGGAAGTCGACGTCGGCGCCGGGTATCACCTGCAGCTGGGAGCCGCCGAGCACTCCGCCGAAGGCGGCGAGGGCCGAGCCGACGAAGAAGGCGACGGCGAAGACGACCTGGACGTTGATCCCGAGTCCCGAGACCATCTGGCGGTCGTCGACCCCGGCCCGGATGATCATCCCCATGCGGGTCTTCTGCAACCAGAGCCAGAGGAGCACGCCGATGCCGATCGCGCAGATCAGGATGAAGATCCGCGTGAAGGAGTAGTTCAGGCCGAAGATCGCGAGGTTGACGGTCTTCTGGAGGACCGCCGGCCACTCGAAGTCCTGGGGAATGCCGCCGAAGGCCCCGAGGAGCTGGTCGGCGATGATCACCGAGATCGCGATCGTGATCAGCGCCTGGCGGAGCTCCTGGCCCTGGTTCCAGCGCAGGAACGCCTGCTGGGTCAGGAGACCGACCGCGCCGACGCCGAGGCAGGCGACGAGAAGCCCCAGGCCCCAGCTGCCCCAGCTCGCCTCCGCCGTCTTGAGCGCGATGTAGCCACCGAGGAGGTAGAAGGAGCCGTGCGCCATGTTGACGACGCGCATCAGGCCGAAGATGAGCGTGAAGCCGCTCGCGACGACGAAGTAGAGGCCGGCGAGCGTGAGCGCGTTGAGGAGGATCAGGAAGAACAGCCGCGGATCCTTCGAGGCGGCGTTGTCGGCCAGCGCGAGCACCCAGAGGAGCGCGAAGACGACCGCCGCGCCGATCAGGACGCGAGGCAGGTAGCGCCCGATCTGCGTCTGAGCCTGCTGCATCCCGAGGCCGCCGGGCGGGCCGAACTCTGCGGCTCGGTCGCTCATCGCGTCGCCTGCGGGAATCGGTTACCTGGCATGGCCCGCGGAACGTACCACGTTCCGGGCGAGCCTTTCAATCGGCGCAGCAGTGGAGTCGCGCACGGCGAGCCTGGGCGCCGCCTCTACGACGACGTCCCGGGTGAGGCCCGTCTCGATCTGCTCGATCAGGGCATCCACCCCGGCGGCGCCGAGCTCCGCGAGCGGCATCTGCACGGCGGTCAGGGGCGGGACGAGGTGCTCGGCGAGCGGCATGTCGGCGTGGGCCACGACCGACAGCTCGCCCGGGACGTCGATCCCGAGGCGCCAGGCGACGTTCAGGGCGCCGACGGCCTGGCTGACGGTGCTCATGAAGACGCCCGTCGTCTCGGGCCACCGCTCGAGCACCTGCTGCAGCCCCTCGGCGCCGCCCGCCTCGAGCAGGTCCTCCTCGACGATCGGGGCGTGCTCGAGGCCGAGTCGCTCTGCCTGCTCCCTGAACGCCGCCGCGCGGCGCGCCACCGGCTCGAGCCCGAGCGGGCCGGCGACGTGCGCGATCCGCCGGTGACCGAGACCGGTCAGGTGCCCCAGGGCGAGCTCGACGCTGCGCGCGTCGTCCATGACGACGTTGCGGCCGCTCCCCGCGACCGCCCGGTTGACGAACACGTGTGGCACCGGTCGCTCCTCGAGCAGGCGGGCGAGCAGATGTCCCGGCCGCGTCGAGGCGACCACGAGGCCGTCGATCCGTCCCTCGAGCACGAGCCGAGCGAAGATCTCCCCCGCCTCCTGCTGCTCGAAATCCTCGGCGAGCAGCACGGTGAAGTCGCGGTCGGCCGCTCGCCGGAACGCCCCTCGCACGAGCTGGGTGTAGAGCGGGTTCGCCATCGGCGGCACGAGCATGCCGAGCGCACCGGTTCGGGCCCGGCGGAGCGCCCGGGCGGCGGCGTGCGGGCGGTAGCCGAGCGCCGCGGCCGCGGCGTGCACGCGCTCCCTGAGCTCCGCACCCACCGTCAACGTCGGGTCTCCGTTCAGGATCCGCGACGCGATCGGCTTCGAGGTCTGCGCCGCCGCAGCCACATCGGCGAGCCGCGCGCGCACCGGTGCGCGCTCACGCGAGGACGAGCTCATGCGCGGGGAGGGTAGCCCAAACTCGACAGGGTGGGGCGCCGCCTCCGGCA
>JBBILK010000096.1:0-8654 GCA_037444965.1 Actinomycetota bacterium
GTCTCCCGGGGACGGGCGCTCGGCTACACGCTGAACACGCCCCAGGAGGACAGGTACCTGCACACGAAGGAAGAGCTGTTCGACCTGCTCAAGGTGCTCCTGGCAGGGAGAGCGGCCGAGCACGTCGTCTTCGGCCGGATCACGAATGGTGCGGCGAACGACCTCGAACGGGCGACCGAGATCGCGCGGTCGATGATCTTCGAGTTCGGGATGGGCGAGGGCGTCACGTCCCGCACGTTGCGCGCCGACAACTACGCCCTGTCCGAGGAGACGAAGCGGCTCCGCGACGAGGAGCAGGGGAACCTCACGGACTCGGCGTACGAGGAGGCGAAGCGGCTGATCGCGAAGCACCGCCGCGCCCTCGATCGGCTCGCGACCGCGCTGCTCGACCAGGAGACCTTGAACCGTTCGGAGCTCGAGGAGCTCCTCGCCGACGTCGAGCCCGACTCGCGTGCCGCCGAGACGGTCGGAACGCCGCAGGTCGTCACGGCATCGGACTAGCGCCCGCCCGCAGCCGGGTAGGATCGGGGGCATGAAGGCCGGTGCGATCCATCACGTCGCGATGGTCGTCGACGACCTCGACGAAGCGATCGGGACGTACCGGCGGCTGTTCGGGGCCGAGCTCGAGCTCCGGGCGCGACTCGAGTCGCAGCGGGTCGAGGCGGCAATGCTCCGGGTCGGCGAGGGCAGGCTCGAGCTGATCGCGCCGCTGGACGACGAGTCCGGAGTCGCACGGTTCCTCGCCAAGCGGGGCCCCGGCATGCACCACGTCGCGCTCGAGGTTCCCGACGTGAGCGCGGCCCTCGCAGAGCTCGAACGGGCGGGTGCGACGCTGATCGACGCCGAGCCGCGCCGGGGTCTCGGAGGGCACGAGGTCGCCTTCGTGCACCCGGAGTCGGCGCACGGCGTCCTCGTGGAGGTGGTAGCCAGTGGCTGAAGAGCAGGTGCGGATCGAGATCGGGTTCGAGGGAAACCAGCTCCTGCGATCCGAGGTGTCCGTCGAGGATGCCGACCGGCTCGAGCGGCACCTGCGCTCCGGGAGCGGCGGGATCGTCGAGCTCGAGGACGAGGACGGGCGCCTGACGATCGTCCTCGACCGCGTCCTCTACCTGAAGCGGTTCGTGAAGGAGAGCCAGATCGGCTTCACCGGTCGCTAGACCGTGGCGGTCGAGGTCGGCATCGTCGGGCTTCCGAACGCGGGGAAGACGACGCTCTTCAACGCGCTGACCCGCGCTGGTGCGGAGATCACCGCGTACGCCGGCGTGACCGCGAAGGCGAACCTCGGCATGGCGCCGATCGCCGATCCCCGTCTCGAGCAGGTCGCGGCCGTCGTGCACGCACGGAAGGTGACCCCGGCGGCGGTACGGGTGGTAGACGTTCCCGGTACGGGTCCCGCGCTGCTCGGGCAGCTCCGCCAGGTCGACGCGCTGCTCGCGGTCGTCGACGGCTTCTCGCCGAACGCCGACCCGGAGGCCGACCTCGTCACGCTCCGGCTCGAGCTCCTCGTCGCCGATCGCGAGCACGCCGAGCGGCGGCTCGAGCGGGTGGCGAAACAGGCGAAGTCGGGCGACGCCCGGCTGAAAGCGGAGGTTGCCGAGCTCGAGCGCGTCCTCGCGCACCTCGATGCCGAGCGGCCTCTCTCCGAGTATCCCGGTGAGCTTCCCGCCGAGCTCGAGCCGCTGACGACGAAGCCGCTGATCCCGGTCGTGAACGGTCCCGCCGGAATCGACGCGAAGCTCGAGGCGGAGCTGGCCGAGCTCGAGCCCGAGGAAGCCGCGGCGTTTCGCGACGGGCCCGAGTCCGCGCTCGACGAGGTCGTCCGCCGGCTGTTCGCCGCGCTCGACCTGATCCAGTTCTTCACGGCGGGCGAGAAGGAGACGCGAGCGTGGACGCTGCGCCGCGGGCAGACGGCGCTCGACGCGGCCGAGACGATCCATTCGGACATCGCGCGCGGCTTCATCCGCTGCGAGGTGATCCGCTGGTCGGACCTCGTCGAGTGCGGCTCCCGGGCGGAAGCTGCCCGTCGCGGTCTCCAGCGTGTCGAGGGCAAGACCTACGTCGTCGAGGACGGCGACGTCCTCAACGTCCGCTTCAACGTCTGAGCTCTGTGGCGTTAAGCTGTCGGTGATGGCCAGGGGCTTTCTGGGACGGCTGGTGCAGTCGTCCGAGCAGCGGCAGGTCACGGATCTCGCGGATGGTGCTGCTGCCCTCGGGTGGACGGTGACCACCGCGGATCCGTGGTCGGCGGTCTTCACGGGCAACGCGAGCGACGGCAGCGACTTCACGCTGAGGGCGGCGTTACTGACGGAGAGCGACGGCACGCCGGACTCCCTCGTGTGGTCGAGCGGCGCCCCCCGGCTCGACGAGCTGCTGGTGGCGGTGTCGAACGCTCCTGACCCGTCCCGTCACTGGCTCCAGTTCGTCGAGCGAGGCATCACGCTCGAGCACGAGGGGTTGGATCCACAGGCCCTCCGCGACGAGCTCAACGCCAGGGCCGCCGAGGGGATGTCTCCTCAGGAGCTGAACGAGTATGCGCTCCGGCTCGGTGCCGGCGGGGTGACCGGGCTGCTGATGCGCTTCTCGGAGGCGGCTGCCGAGGTACAGGACGAGCTGCCGCTCCTGCCGAACGGGCTGCAGGTGCTGGCGGCGGACCCGGCCGTCGCCTCGTGGGTGCTGAGGGACCCGGCCACGTCGATGCTGCTGGCGGTTCTCGACGCGGCGAAGGTGCAGAGAGACCCGTCGTTTCTCGCCTGGGTCGGCCTGCCGTTCTCGCGCATCGACGTCGAGACCCCGTCGGTCACCGCCGAGCTCCTTCAGAACGTGGTCGAGCTCGGAGCCGCGCTGCGTCGCGGGGTGCTCAGGCAGCGAGAATGGTGATCGTGCCCCGGGTCGTGTGCCCGAGGCCCTGAGCGTCCCGCGCGAACACCGTCACGGCGGTCGAGAGCCGCCCCTGTGCGGCCAGCAGCGCCCGCCCCCGCTTCGAGAGCTGGACCTCTGCCGGGCCGGCGGTCCCGCCAGCGACGGCGAACGTGCCGCGGCCGATGACGCCTCCCTTGGCCCTCAGGGAGATCGTGCCGTGGCAAACGCCCGCCGTCGCCGGGCAGGAAAGCCGCAAGCGGACGACGCCGTCGGTTGCGACGCGGACCGCGCGTGAGGAGAGACCGACCACAGGACCCGCCTCGTCGACCCCGGTACGCGAGAACACGAGCACCGCGCTGCTGAAGTCGGCCGCGACGTAGGCGTGCCGTCCATCGGGCGACAGCGCCGTGTCGAGGGTACCGTCGAGCGGGCGGGCGGGAGTGCAACCGGCCAGGCCTTGGCTGACGCAACCGCTCTCGCCGGGCTCCGTCGTGAGCCTGCCGGTGGCCGGGTCTCTCGCCAGAACCACGAGAGTGCTGCTCGGAACGCCGCTCGCGAGGACGCCCGACGAGACGTAGAGGCTTCGGCCATCCGGGCTGATCACGAGCGAGTACGCGCTGCCGAGGCCGGCAATGGGCTGGCAGATCGGCAACGTCGGGCCAAGACACCCGAGCAGGCCCGGCAGCTGGCTCAGCGCTCCCGTGCTCGGATCCCGCTGGAAGAGGACGATGCCCGCGCCGCCAACCACGTACAGGTTGCGCCCGTCCGGGCTCAGGGCGAGATCGTACGGTCCGAGCAGGCCGGGCGCGAGCGAACATCCGGGAGCCAGAGGGAGGATGCCCTGGAAGCAGAGGGCCCCGCTCAGTGCTCCGGTTGGCGTTCGCACGAAGCTCACGAGGGCATTGCCGCCATGGGCGACGGCGTAGACCGCCGTCCCCTCGGGACCGACGACGAGATCGTCGACCCCCTGGAGTCCGGGCGCCAGGTCACAGACACCGAGCGTCGAGTCGAAGCTGACGCATGCATCGAGGCCGGGAAGCTGTGTGAGACGCCCGGTCGTCGGGTCTCGCTCGAACGAAGCGACCGCGCCGTCGACGGAGGACCCCACGTACACCGTCCGTCCGTCGGGACTGACCGCGACGTCCCGGGCCCCGTCGAGCGCGAGGCCGGCGACGCAGGCGGGGTGGCTCGCGCTGACGCAGCCCAGGTTGCTGAGAGCTCCCGATCGCGGGTCGCGGCTCAGGGCGACGACGGCATCGGAGAAGGAGGAGGCGGCGTAGATGCTGGTGCCGTCAGGGCTGACCGCGACGTCGAGGGTGCCGGCGAGCGCAGGTACGCTCGTGCACGGGAGGGACGCGATCGGGTCGGCGAGACAACCCGCCGGCGTGAGCGCGCCGGTCCGCTGGTTCCGCTCGAAGACAACGATCGAGCCCAGGCCCGAGGCCGCATACGCGTTCCGGCCGTCCGGGCTGACGACCACGATCGATGCGCCGTTGAGCGCCGGGCCGCCCTTGCTACAACCCTCGGCCGTGCCGAGCTTGCTGACACAGCCGTCCGCTCCGCGAAGCTGCGCAAGTGCGCCGAGCGGCGCTGCGCGCAGGCTCGACGGTAGGAGCAGCACGACTGCGGCGACGGCGAGCGCGACCGCGGAGGGCAGGATCGGCAGCCGACGCCTCAGGACTGTCCTCCCCGCGGCGCTTTCAGCGTAACCAGCCTGGTCGTCGTGCCCCGGTTTCCGGCCGCGTCGCGCGCGGTGACGGTGAGGCGCACCCGCAGGCTGCGTTCGTCCTCGAGCAGGCTCTGCCCGCGCTCCGTCAGCCGGAGACGCACGCTCGCCACCCCGCCTCCCTCGAGCGTGAACGACGCCTTCCCGAGCACGAGGGGCTTCGCGGCGAGCCCAGCGAGTGCTCTGACGGTCGTGAGCTTGATGGTCCCCGTACAGGCGACCTCGTCGGGCGGGCAGCCGACCGGGACGCGGACGACGCCTCGGACGTTCGCGCGCAGGACGCCGACGGCGACGCCGATCAGCGGCGGCTTCGTGTCCTCGCGGACGACGATGGTGATTCTGGCCGTGCTGGAGGAGAGGCTTCCGTCGGAGGCCTGGACGTCGAGGGTGTCGGTACCGGTGAAACCGGGCTGGGGCGTGTAGAGAACGATCGTCGCCTGCCGCTGGACGAGCGTGCCGTGGCTCGGCGGCGTGACGACGGTGAACGTCAGCGGATCCGCGTTGAGGTCGTGGCACTCGAGGCCGAACTTGGTCTCGGTGCCCGGGTTGACCGCGATCGTGAAGGGGTCGCAGACCGGAGCGAGCTCGCGGGCGAGGACGGCGACGCCGTTCGCAACCGCGCTCGCCACGTACAGGTTCGCGCCGTCGGGGCTGGGAGCGAGTGCAACGGCGCCCTGCAGGGCGCGGCCCGTGGTTCCGCAGAGGCCGGCTGCACCCGCCACGCAGCCCACGCCGGGCTCGATCTGCGCCGGCACGCCGTTCTCCAGCACGAAGCCGGTGACCGCCGGGTCGTCGAACGTGGCGACGTAGGCCATGGTGGTCGTTCCGTCGGGTGAAGCCAGGGCCTCGACCGAGGTCGGGAAGGCGAGCGGCGAGGCGGGGTTGCAGAGGCCCGGCAGGTCGCGCGCGGCGCAGCCGCGCTCGGTCAGGGCCCCGTTCGCCGCGCGCGAGAACGAGGTGAGCGTGTCGCCGATGCTGCCCGTGACGAGGACCCACGCTCCGTCGGGGCTGACCGCCACGGCGTTCGCCCCGCCGAGGGCGTACCCGTTGGTGCAGGCCACCCCGGCGTCCACCGTCGTGCCGTTCTCCGAGGTGCAGTCGAGCAGCGTCAGCGCGCCGGTGTCGGCGTCCCGCGCGTACGTGAGGACGCCCTGAACGCTGCCGGAGGCCGCGTAGACGTTCCGCCCATCCGGGCTCACCGCGATGTCGTTGATCCCGGCGAGGTAGTTGTGGGTGGCGACCGACGTCACGTCGAGCCCGCCGGTCGCCTGGTCGCGGGCGAGGACGGCGATCGACTGGCTTCCGCTCGCGGTCGCGTAGACGTGCCGTCCGTCCGGGCTGACGGCCAGGCGGCCGATCCCCCGCATGCCCTGGCCGTCTCTGCACTCCGTGCCGGGCCCGCCGTTCTCGCTGACGCACCTCGCCTGGCCTGGAAGTTGCCCGAGCGCGCCGGTAGCCGGATCGCGGGCGAAGGCGACGATCGCGTCGTCCCCGCCCTGCGACGAGACGTAGACGTTCTTCCCGTCGGGGCTGACGACGACGTCGAACGGCGCTGCGAGCTTCAAGCCGACCTGGCAGGCGCCCTCGATCGCGATCTCGGTCCAGCAGCCCTCGGGTGCGCTCAGCTGTTGCAGCAGGCCACCAAGCCCACCGTTGCGGGAGAAGACGGCCACCGCTCCGTGCGCGGCGCTCGGCACGCCCGAGGCGGCGACGTAGACGTTCCTCCCGTCGGGGCTCACCGCGACGCCGCGGGCGTTGTCGAGGCCGGTTGCGCCGGCGCACGAGAACGCGGCCGCGACCTGCGAGCAGCCGGCCACGCCGGGCGGCTGGGAGAGGCCGCCCGCGAAGGGAGGGGGTGCGCTCGAGGCCGGCGAGCCGGCCAAGAGCAGGGCCAGGAGCCCGCCCAGGACGATTGTCAGTCGTGCGTGCATGCCGGCACCTCCCGAAGTCCTGCTGGAGACGTCATGGAGCAAGCACCGTGACTGTGGCACGGCTCGTCCGCGGATCACCCTGGACGTCCCGCGCCTGGACGGTCACCGTCGCGACCACCGCTTGCTCCTTCCCGACGAGGGCCAGGGCCGCCCGGGTCAGGGGCACCCGGACGCGCCGGGCGGCGCCGCTCGGAACTCCGAAGCTCGAGCGTCCGAGCAGCAGCCCCTCCGCCCGCAGCGTCACCGTGCCCGTGCAGAAGGTCGCCGTCGCCGGGCAGGTGAGACGCAGGCGAACCTCCCCGCGCTCTCCCACTCTGACGATGCGCGGGCCGATGCCCATCCGCGGCCCGGCCGGCATCGTCCGTGCGAAGGCGGCAAGGGCATCACTGAAGTAGCTGGCGACGTAGACGTTCCGTGCGTCGGGAGAAACGGCAATGGCTTGCGGGAGATCGAGGGCGTTCCCGTCCCTGCAGCCGAGGCCGGCCTCGCTCACGCAACTCTCCGCCTCGGGGAGCTGGGTGAGGACACCGCTCGCAGGCTCGCGGGCGAAGGCGGCGACGGCGTCGTTTCCGGACGCGACGTAGACGCTCCTCCCGTCCGGGCTGACGGCCACGTCCTGGGCGTCGGCGAGCGCGGTGCCGGTTCCGCACAGCCCCACGGTCTCGCTGATGCACCCGAGCGTGCCCGCGAGCTGGCCGAGAGCGCCGGTCAGCGGGTCGCGCATGAAGGACGAGACGGCGTCGCTGTCCTCGGCGGCGACGTAGACGTTTCGCCCGTCGGGGCTCACCGCAACGCCGGCCGCCCCGTCGAGGCCGATCGCAGCGGTGCACCCGGGCGGAAACGTCACCGCGTCGAGAATGCAGCCGGCTGCCCCGAGTGCCCCGCCGGGAAGGCGGAAGAAGCCGAGCAGGGCGTCACCGTCGTTGGCCGTGACGTACACGTGCATCCCGTCGGGGCTGATCGCGAGCCCGTAGGCGCCGTCGAGACCGACGCCGACGTTGCAGGCACCGCCCGAGCCGGTCAGGCTGACACAGCCGAGGACGCCGCCGAGCTGCGTCAGGTGGCCGGAGAGCGGATCGCGCGCGAAGGCGGCGACGGCGTCGTCGAAGCTCGCCGTGACGTAGACGTTCAGGCCGTCGGGGCTCACCGCGACGCTCCGCGCTCCGTCGAGCGTCGTCGCCAGGTTGCAGCCGGGATCGCTCGAGCTCAGACAGCCGAGCTCTGTCAGCGCTCCGGTCGCCGGGTCACGGGCGAAGGCGACGACGCTGTCGCTCGACCGCGCGGCCGCGTAGACGTTCCTGCCGTCCGGGCTGATCGCGACCGACTCGACACCCTGGAGGCCCGCGCCGTCTGCGCAACCGCCGCCGGTTCCGGTCTCGCTGACGCAGCCGAGCGGACGAAGCGCTCCCGTCTTCGTGTTCCGGGCGAGGACGAGAACGGCGTCCGCGTTGCGAGCGGCCGCGTAGACGTGCTTCCCGTCCGGGCTGATCGCGACGCCGTACGCCCCGTCCAGCGGCCCGCCCGCGAGGCAGCCGGAGGTTGCCTCCGCGACGCAGCCCGCCGTGCCCGGGAGCTGCTGCAGAGCCCCGACTGATGCTCCGTGAGCAGCGCCCGGTGCGGCAACGAGAGCTGCCGCGAAGCCGAGCAGTAGGAGTCGAAGCGTCGCCGTCACCTGCGCGGCGCGAGGATCGTGACCTTGCGAGAGCTCACGCCCGCGTTTCCGGCCGCGTCGCGCGCGGTCACGCGGATCTGCACCCGAACGGAGCCGAGGTCGAGCACGAGCTCCCGGCCACGGGCGTTCAGCCTGAGCTTGAGCGTCGTCACCGAGCCTCCGGCGAGCTCCGAGAACTGCCGCCTGCCGAGCGCGACGCCGTTCCTGCGAGCGGCGAGCTCCCCGCTGCACGACTCCTCGTCGGCAGGGCAGGAGACCGTGATCGCGATCCGGCCCGCCGCGTTCATCCGGGTCCGCCCGGTCTGGATGCCCATCTTCGGCGGCTCCGTGTCGGCCTCGACCACGATCCGGATCGACGCAGGGACGGCCGCGACGCCGCCGTCCGAGGCAGTGAACGAGAACACGTCGTTGCCGACGAAACCGGGGTTCGGCGTGTACGTCACCGTCCCGGTTGCCTGGTCGATCG
>JBBILK010000097.1:0-8554 GCA_037444965.1 Actinomycetota bacterium
TGTCACGCTCGCGCCCGAACGCGACGAAGGGCAGCAGGTCACGAAGTTGCTGGCGCCGGCCGCCGCCTCGGCGATCTCCTGCAGGGAGACGCGGTGCACGCCGTGCTCGCCGATCAGCCGGTAGGTGCACCGGATCATGTGCACCTGCTTCTCGGAGAGCTCCGGGCCCTGGCTCGGCTCGCCGGCGAACGCCGTCACAGCCGTCATTCTGGCGTCAGGGGCTGCCGGCAAGCTCGGCGAAGGCGCGCGAGACCTCGACCCTGACCCTACGCTTGCGGTAGCCGGGCGTCAGATCGGAGTTGTCCATCGGCCTCGCCACCAGCGTCGCTGCGTCCGCGGCGGCCTCGATCGCCTCCGGCTCGAGCCGGCTTCCCTCGAGCGCCTCCTCGGCCTGCCGGACGCGCCGCGGAGCCGACGCGACCGCCCCGAGCACGAGACGCGCGTCGGTGCAGCGGCCGTCGTCGTCGAGCCGGACGCCTGCCGCGACGCCGAGGATCGGGAAGTCGATCGAGCCCCGCCGGCGCACCTTGCGGTACGTCACCCGCAGCCCGGCCGGGGGCGGCAGGAGGAGCTCGGTGAGGATCTCGCCCGGCGCCAGCCCGAGGTAGGCGGCACCGTCGTCGCGGTAGAGGTCGAAGCAGTCGACGACGCGCTCGCCTGCCGCGCTCACGAGTCGCACCCGTGCGTCGTACGCAACGGCAACCGGCGCCAGGTCGGAGGAGGAGACCGCCCAGCAGCGGTCGCCGCCGGAGGCGAGCCGGCAGGTGTCGGCGCCGAGCTTGAGGCAGAAGCCGATCGACTGCCGCCAGCTCTCCGAGAGGTCGTAGTAGGTGCAGCGTGTGTCCACGCACAGGTTGCCCCCGACCGTGGCCGCGCTTCGGATCTGGGGGCTCGAGACGAGCTCGGCCGCCCGGGCGAGCGCCGGATACCCCTCGCAAACGGCGGGGTGGGAGGCGAGCGCGGCGAGGGTCACCCCCGCACCGACGGCGAGACCGCCGTCCTGCTCGCGGAGCTCGGAGAGGTCGGACAGGCCGCGCAGGGAGACGAGCAGCCGCGGCTCGACCTGGCGGCGCTTCATGTTCGGCAGGAGGTCGGTGCCGCCCGCGACGACGGAGGCGCCGCCCTCGGCGAGGAGCGCGCACGCCTCCTCGAGCGTCCGCGGCCGGGCGTACTCGAAGACGGGGAGGTTGATCATGCCCGCACCGGACCTGTCCAGGGGCCCGGCCCCTCGGGGGGCTCGACCCGAACCGGCTCGCGGAACTCGAACTGCGGTATCTCCTTCGGCCCGACCCGGCCGGGTCCGCCGCGCTCGAGCTCGCGCAGCGCCTTCATCACCTTGTCCGGCGTGATCGGCACCTCGTCGATCCGGACGCCGACGGCGTCGGCGAGCGCGTTGGCAACGGCCGGGATCACCGGGAGCAGCGCTCCCTGGCCGACCTCCTTCGCTCCGAACGGTCCCTCCGGGTCGATCGTCTCGACGATGATCGAATGAACCGGCGGCATCTCGAGCGTCGTGAGCGTCTTGTAGTCGACCAGCGAGGGCCCGCGGTGGACGCCGTCGCGAAAGGCGTGCTCTTCCATCAGCGCCTCGCCGAGGGCCATGTAGACGCTCCCTTCGATCTGCCCCTCGACGAGGAGCGGGTTGACGGACCGCCCGATGTCGTGCGCGATCCAGACCTCCTCCGGCTCGATCTCGCCCGTCTCGGGGTCGCAGGAGAGCTCGACGACGGCCGCCGTGAAGCTGTAGGCGGGCGAGGGGCCGACGCCTGAGCCCTTGAACGGACCGGCGAGCTCGGGCGGCTTGTAGCCGCCGGCCGCGACGAGCGGCCCCCGCGCCGCCGACGCCACCTCGACGGCCTCTTGCCAGGAGAGCCCGCCCTCCGGCTCGCCCTCCTCGAACACGCGGCCGCCGCGCAGCACCAGCCGGTCGCGCTGGAGACCCCGCTCCTCGGCGACCGCTCCGAGGACGAGGTCCCGCATCCGCTCGGCCGCCGCGACCGCCGCGTTCCCGGCCATGAAGGTGACGCGGCTCGAGTAGCTGCCGAGGTCGATCGGCGTCAGGTCGGTGTCGGCGGTGACGACCGCGACGTCCTCGGGCTCGAGCCCGAGGATCTCCGCCGTGAAGGTGCGCAGGACGGAGCTCGAGCCCTGCCCGATGTCGGTCGCCATCGAGTAGACGGTGACGCCGCCGCCCCGGTCGACCTTCACCTGCACCTCGGACTGGGGCATCTCGTTCGCGTAGATGGGCAGGCCTGCGCCCGAGATGTACGCGCTGACCGCGAACCCGACTCCGCGCCCGCGCGGGAGCCGGCCGTGCTTGCGCTCGAAGCCGGACGCCTCGACCACGCGCTCTACGCATTCGGCGAGGCCGCAGCTCGTGATCCGCAGGTGATTGACCGTCTTCGAGAAGGGCTCGACGAGGTTTCGCCGGCGCAGCTCGACCGGGTCGAGGCCGAGCTCCTCGGCGACCTTGTCGAGGTGGCACTCGAGGGCGAACCGCGGTTGCGGCGTCCCGTGGCCACGCTTGGGACCGCAGGGCGGCTTGTTCGTGAACACCCGCAGACCCTTGAAGCGGTAGGCGGGAACGCGGTACGTCGTCGTCTGGAGTGCGCCGGTGTACAGGGTCGAGGCCGCGCCGAAGCTCCCGAAGGCGCCCCCGTCGAGGACGGAGTCGAAGTCCATCGCGGTGATCAGCCCGTCGCGGGTGAAGCCGGTGCGCACGCGCATCTGCACCGGATGCCGCCCCCGGTGGCAGTAGAAGACCTCCTCGCGGCTCAGCGTGATCTTGACCGGCCGGCCGGTCACGATCGCGAGCTTGCCCGCGACGAGCTCGTGGGGGAAGGGGTCGCTCTTGGCCCCGAAGCCGCCCCCCAGGGTGGGAACCACGACCCGGATCCTGCTCGGCGGCAGCTCGAGCACCCGGGACAGGGCGCGCTGGAGGTAGTGGGGGACCTGCGTCGACGACCAGACGGTGAGCCTCGCCTCGTCCCACGAGGCCAGCACGGCGTGCTCCTCCATCGCGGCGTGCGTGTTCCCCCCGAAGTAGAAGAGGTCCTCCCGGACGTGGTCGGCCGCCGCGAAGCCCGCCTCCACGTCGCCGAACTCCAGCGCGGCCACCCGGTGCACGTTGCCCGGCTTCCCGTCCTCGTGGATCTGGGGTGCTCCCTCGGCGAGCGCCTCCGCCGGCGACATCACCGGCGGCAGGTCCTCGTACTCGACCTCGATCAGGCCGAGCGCCCGCTCCGCCGTCTCGACGTCGTCGGCCGCGACCGCCGCCACCGGCTCGCCCGCGTAGCAGACCTTCTCGAGGGCGAGCGCGTGCTCGTCCTGGCTGACGGGGAGGATCCCGTAGCGGATCGGCAGGTCGCGGCCGGTCAGCACCGCGCGAACGCCGGGCAGCGCGAGCGCGGGCGCGGGGTCGATCCGCACGATCCGCGCGTGGGGGCGCGGGCTGCGCAGGATCTTCCCGGCGAGCATCCGCGGCAGCTTGAGGTCGTCCGTGTAGCGGGCCCGCCCGGTGACCTTGTCGAAGGCGTCGACCTTCGGCAGGGGCTTCCCGACGACCGCGTGGCTCATTGCTCGCCCTCCCGCATCCGCTCGGCCGCGAGCGCGACCGCGTCCAGGATCTTCACGTAGCCGGTGCAGCGGCAGAGGTTCCCGCTGAGCGCCTCCTTCGTCTCCTCGAGCGTCGGCGAGGGGTTTCGCTCGAGCAGAGCCGCGCCGGAGAGCAGCATCCCGGGCGTGCAGTAGCCGCACTGGGCGGCCCCGAGCTCCATGAACGCCGACTGGAGAGGATGGAGGGAGGAGCCGTCCGCGAGCCCCTCGACCGTCCTCACCTCGCGGCCCTCCGCGTCGGCCGCCAGCGTCAGGCAGGCGAGGTGGGGCTCTCCGTCGAGCAGGACGGTGCACGCTCCGCACTCGCCGAGCTCGCAGCCGTGCTTCGTGCCGGTGAGATCGAGATCCTCGCGCAGGACCTCGAGCAGGGTCCGGTGCGCCGGCACCGCGAGCTCCCGCCGCTCGCCGTTGACCAGGAGAGCGAGCAGGAGCGACGCGGTCACGACGGCACCTCCGGCGCTCCCAGCCGGCGCGAGACGAGTACGGCCGCCGCCGCCACCTCCTCGGCCAGCCCGGCCATCGCGCGCGCGGGCAGACGGAGCGCGACTCCCACCACGGAGACCGCGCCGACGGGTCTGCCGGACCGGTCGCGCACGGGAGCGGAGGCGGCGCGCACGCCCGGAAGGTACTCCTCGTCCTCGAGCGCGTAGCCGTCGCGCCGGACCCGCTCGAGCTCGTGGAGGTAGCGGGCCGGCTCCGTGATCGTACGCGGCGTGAATGCGGGCAGCGGCCGAGCGCGGACGAGCGCCGCCGCGTCCTCCTCGGGCAGTGCGGCCAGGAGCGCCTTCGCGACCGAGCCGGCGAACGGCGGCAGCCTCCGGCCCAGCGGCG
This sequence comes from Actinomycetota bacterium, assembly GCA_037444965.1. Classification (GTDB taxonomy): domain Bacteria; phylum Actinomycetota; class Thermoleophilia; order Gaiellales; family Gaiellaceae; genus JBBILK01. The sequence continues at coordinate 4,447 of JBBILK010000097.1, forward strand.
CGACGACCTTCAGCTCACGATCCGGCTCCGCGCGGTCGGCGATCAGCGAGCCTTCGCCGTCGGGGACGTGGAGGATCGCCGTCTCGCCGCTCGCGTCGCGCAGACGCGCCAGCTCGGGGTGGCAGACCGCGCGCACGTCGAGCCGGGCCAGCACGGGGTGCGAGAGATCGAGCAGCCCGAGCCCGAGCCGGAACGTGCGCGAGCTCGGGTCGCGCTCGACGAGGTCGAAGCGCTCGAGCGTCGCGAGCAGCCCGGAGAGGGTGCTCTTCGAGACGCCGAGGTCGCGCGAGAGCTCGGAGAGCCTGCGGCCATCACCCTCTCCGAGCGTCCGCAGGACGCGGATCGCACGCTCGACTGCCGGTACCGCCGGCGTTTCTCGTTCACGATAGTGAACAGCGTTCACGGTCTCGAACGAAGCGTAGGGTGGCCCGCAGCCGCTGTCAACCCGTCAAGTGCCCAATATTGACCAGAACGAGCCGAAAACGATCGCTTGACGACGGTAAAAAAAGCGCTATACTCTGACCCGTCGGTCAATCGCCAAGCGCGGACACGAGGACAGCCACCATGGACGACGAGCTCGCTCAGATCTTCGACGAGTGCCGGGAGCTGGTCGAGGACACCGACTTCCCGGCCGTGCGCCGCTGGCTCGCGGCGAACCCCGACGGCAAGGTGCTCGGCCACTTCCAGGTCTACTTCCCCGAGGAGCTCGCGCACGCAGCGGGGATGCTGCCGATCAAGATCCTCGGCGGGCCGAGCAGCCTCCAGATCCGCCAGGCGGATGCCCGCTTCGCGGCCTTCGTCTGCTCGATCATCCGCAGCTCGCTCGAGCTCGCCTTGACGGACAAGGTCGACTTCCTCTCCCTCTTCGTCACGCACCCGATCTGCGACGCCGCCCGGCACTCCTGCGGCGTCTGGGCGCGCAACCTTCCCGACCTCCCATGCCAGATCCTCTACCTGCCCCACAACGTGCGCTCGGCGTACGCGCGCGACTACCTCGAGGGCGAGTACCGGCGCATCGCCGGGATCATCGAGGACGTCACGGGCCGGCCCGTCACCGACGAGGCCCTGCGGGCGTCGATCGAGGTCTTCAACGAGAACCGCCGCCTGCTGCGCGAGCTCTACCGGATCAAGCGGGAGACGCCGTGGCTCGTCTCGTGCGTCGAGGCGTACCTGCTCACCCGCACGGGGGCGCTCATGCCCCGGGAGGAGCACTCGAACCTGCTCCGCCGGGCGCTGCCGCTGCTGCAGGCGCGAGAGGCGAAGCCCCAGGACAAGATCCGCGTCGTCTTCGAGGGCGGCTTCTGCGAGCAGCCCCCGCTCGAGATGCTGTCCGTGATCCAGGACGCCTGCTACGTGGTCGACGACGACCTCATGATCGGGCTGCGCTGGCTCGTCGAGGACGTGCCGGCGGACGGCGACCCGTTCGCGGCGCTGGCCGAGGCCTACATCGAACGGTCGAGCTACAGCCCGGTCCAGCGGGATCCCGAGAAGCCGAAGGAGGAGATGCTGATCCGCCGCATCCGCGAGGCGAACGCCGAGGCGGCGATCGTCGCGGCGGCGAAGATGTGCGAGCCCGGCCTCGAGGAGCAGGTCGCGTACAGCCGGGCACTCGACGAGGCGGAGATCCCGCACCTCGTCATGGAGTTCGAGGAGAAGACGAACGTCTTCGAGCAAGTGCGGATGGAGGTCGAGACCTTCGCCGAGTCCCTGCTCTTCGAGTTCGCGTGAGGGAGGACCGGATGACGCCCAAGGACGGAGCAGCACCCCACGCCGAGCTGATCGGGGCGACGCGTACCGAGAGCCGCCGGCTGATGGAGCAGTGGTGGCAGAACCTGGAGGCCGCCGAGAACGAGGGCAGGCCCGTCGCCAACGTCTTCGTGATGGGCTCGCTCGCCGAGATCCTCGCGACGTTCGACATCCCGATGAGCTTCCCGGAGATCACCTCGCTACAGACGGCGGTCCGCGGCAAGTCGATGGATTACCTGACCGCCGCCGAGGACTACGGGTACTCCCCGGACATCTGCGGCTACGTGAAGGTCGACGTCGGGGTGCATCTGAAAGGCCGCGAGCACCCGAACGGGAAGCTGCCGAAGCCGAGCCTCGTCGTCAGCCCGAACACCTGCAACACGTACATCAAGTGGTCCGAGATCTGGGAGCGCATCTACGGTTGCCCGGTGTTCGTCCTCGACCTCCCCGGCTGGCGCGGCACGGCCGCGGCCGGCATGACTCTCGAGGACTTCGAGCGCGACCGCGCGTACGTGGAAGGGCAGCTGCGCGAGCTGATCGCGCTCTGCGAGCAGGTGACCGGCACGCCCTTCGACATCGACCGGCTGCGCGAGGTGATGGGCGAGGTGAACGAGCTCTCCGAGCTCTACCAGCAGGTCCTCGCCGAGAACCGCCACCATCCGGCGCCCTTCGACGCGATGCTCGAAGGCCTCAACTTCATGGGCATCGCGAACGCCTACCGCGGCGTGCCCGAAGGGACCGAGTTCCTGCGGATCGCCCTCGCGGAGCTGCGCGAGCGCGTGCGGCTCGGCATGGGCGCGATCCCCGAGGAGAAGTACCGCCTGCTCCTGATCGGCACGGCCTGCTACTCGCACTTCCGCCGCTTCCTCGAGCTCTTCCACGGCTGGGGCGGCGTGTTCGTCCATTCCGAGTACATGAGCTTCGGCGGCGGCGGGATCGACAGGGGGATCGCCTACGACCTCGACCGCCCGATCGAGAGCCTGGCGGAGCAGATCCTCTCGAGCTCGGGGAAGTGCTTCTCGGGCATCTTCTTCTCGCAGGACTGGCAGGCCGACATCGTCGGAGGGTGGGACATCGACGGCATCTGCTACCACGGCATCAAGTCCTGCCGGACCGTCTCGACGGGCCTTCCCGACACGCGCGAGTGGCAGATGCGCGAGCACGACATCCCCGGCCTGTTCATCCAGTCCGACCTCGTCGACGCGCGGCTGTGGTCGGACGCCCAGATGAAGAACCGGGTGGATGCGTTCTTCGAGGCGCTCGCCAGCCGCAAGGCCCAGGCCAGGAGGTGATGGGGATGCTCGTCGCAGGTGTGGACGTCGGCTCGACCCAGACGAAGGCGGTCGTCATGGACTCGGGGCCGAAGGTCATCGGCCGCGCGCTGATCGAGACGGGCGCCCGCCTCACGGAGGCCGCACAGGAGGCTTTCCGGCTCGCGGTCGCCGACGCCGGCGTGGACGAGCAGGACGTGATCGCCGTCACGGGAACGGGCTACGGCCGCTACCGGGTCGAGTTCGGCGACGCGCAGGTGACCGAGATCTCGTGCCACGCGCGCGGCGCCGCCTTCCTCTTCCCCGAGACGACGAGCGTGCTCGACGTCGGCGGCCAGGACACGAAGGCGATCCGGCTCGGCGAGGCGGGCCACGTGCTCGACTTCTGCATGAACGACAAGTGCTCGGCGGGGACGGGCCGCTTCCTCGGCGCCGCCTCGCAGGCCCTCGAGATCCCGCTCGGCGAGCTCGGGCCGCTCGCGCTGACCGCGAAGAACCCGGTCAAGATGACGACCACCTGCACGGTCTTCGCGGAGTCCGAGATCCTCGGCTGGCTCGCGCTCGGGCGCAAGCTCGAGGACGTGCTGATGGGCGTGCACGTCGCGATCGCCTCCCGCTCGATCTCGCTCCTCCGCCGCGTCGGGATCGAGCCCGAGATCACCTTCACCGGCGGCGTCTCCAGGAACACGGCGATGGTGAAGCTGCTCGAGGAGCTGACCGAATGCCCGATCAACGTCAGCGAGGAATCCCACTACTGCGGGGCGATCGGCGCCGCGCTGTTCGCCCTCGACCGCGCGCTCGCGGAGGCGGCGGCCGACGCGAAGGGAGGTGTGCTGCCGTGAGCCTGACAGCAGGCATCGACGTCGGCTCGACGTACACGAAGGCGGCGATCGCGGACGAGGACAGCCGGATCGTCGCCCGCAGCTCCTGCCCCACCGGCTTCAACTTCGAGAAGGCCGCCGACCGAGCCCTCCTCCTCGCGCTCGAGGCGGGCGAGCTCCGCCGCGACGACATCGGCTACGTGGCCGCGACGGGTGCCGGGCGGTACATGGTCTCCTTCCGCGACCTCGCGATCACGGAGCTCACCTGCC
>JBBILK010000098.1:0-8536 GCA_037444965.1 Actinomycetota bacterium
AGCTCTGCCGCGAGGCGCTCGGTGTCGACCTGAACGCCCTCGCGCTCGCGGCCGCGCTCGGCGAGACGGCCGAGGTTCCGGTCGCCGAGCCGCGAGGGGGGGCGTGCGTGCGCTTCCTCGTGGCGCCGGAGGGCGAGCTCCGGCGCGTCGAGGGGCTCGCTCGCGCGCTCGAGGTCGAGGGCGTCGTCGAGGCCCGGGTCTACCGGCGGCCCGGGTGGACGTTCGGGCCCCTGCGGCGGGGTGCCGACCGGGCGGGCTTCGTCCTCGCCGTCGGCAGCTCGCGGGACGACGCCCTCGCACGCGCCGGCGAGGCCGCACAGCGCGTACGCTTTGTCACCGGGAATCGCGCTGCGATTCCCGGTTAGGAGAAACGATGGGGCAGAAGCTGTCTAACCGTTCTCGCGCAGCGAGAACGGCCTTCCTCTCCTTCCAGCCGCCCGCCGTGGGCGAGGAGGAGATCGAGGCGGTCGCCGAGACGCTGCGCTCCGGCTGGCTGACGACCGGGCCCCGGGCGGCGGAGCTGGAGGAGCGGTTTGCCGCGTACGTCGGCGCGAGGCACGCCCTCGCCGTCTCCTCGGGCACCGCGGCGATGCACCTCGCGCTCGTGGCCGCCGGCATCGGCCCCGGCGACGAGGTGATCACGAGCCCGATCACCTGGCCGGCGACGGCGAACGTGGTCGTGCACGCGGGCGCGCGGCCGGTCTTCTGCGACGTGCGCGAGAGCGACCTGACGATCGACCCCGGGCTGGTCGCGAAGGCTGCGACCGAGCGGACGCGGGCGCTCTTGCCGGTCGACCTCGCCGGCCAGCCTTGCGACTACGAGCCGCTCATGGCGCTGGCGCGCGAGCGGAACTGGGTGGTGGTCGAGGACGCAGCTCATGCGGTCGAGAGCGCCTACCGGGGGCGCAGGGTCGGGACGATCGCCGACGCGACGTGCTTCTCCCTCTACGCGACGAAGAACGTCGCCGCGGGCGAGGGAGGAGTCGTGACGACCGACGACGACCGCCTCGCGGGCGAGATCCGGGAGCTGCGGCTGATGCGGCGAAGCCACGGCTCGCTCTACGACGTGCGCACGGCGGGGTTCAAGGCGAACCTGGCCGACGTGAACGCGGCGATCGCGCTCTGCCAGCTCGCCAAGGTCGAGCGGCACCGGCAGATCCGGCTCCGGCACGTCGCCGCGTACGACGAGGCCGTGGCCGAGCTGCCGGGAATCACCCCGCTCGCCCGCGATCCGCGCGACACCCACGCGCTCCACCTGTACATCGTCCGGATCGACCCCGAGCTCGCCGGCGGGACGCGCGACGAGTACGTCGAGGCCCTCCGGGCCGAGAACATCGGGACGAGCATCCACTTCCTGCCCGTGCACCGCCTGACCTTCTACCGCGAGCGCTTTCCCGACCAGCCGCCGCTCCCGGTCGCCGAGCGCGCGGGGAGCGAGGTGCTCTCGCTGCCGCTCTCCCCCGCCCACACGGCTGCGGACATCGAGGACGCGATCGACGCCCTGCGACGCGTGCACGGGAGGTTCACGGGCGGATGCTGAGCAGGCTTCCCCGGCCGCTGAGGATCGCGCTCAAGCTCGGCCTCAGCGCCGCGATCGCCGCGTACCTCGTCTGGCAGATCGACATCGGCCGGACGCTCGAGCTGATCGGCGGCTCGAACGGGCTCTATCTGCTCGGCGCGCTCGCGATCTTCCTCGTCACGACCGTAGGGATGGCCTGGCGCTGGCAGATCCTGCTCGCCTCGAAGGGGATCCGCGAGCCGCTGCGCTGGCTGACCACCCAGTACTTCGTCGGCAACGCGGCCGGGCAGGTGCTGCCGACGTCGGTCGGTGGCGACGCCGTCCGGATCGTGGAGCACGCCCGCCGCCGGCCCGAGCTGAAAGGCGAAGCTGCCGGGGCCGTCCTGCTCGAGCGAGTGATCGGAGCGGCCGGGACGCTCGGGATGGTGGCGATCGGCCTCGTCGCGGCGATCGGCCGCTACGACGACATCGAGTTCCTCGTCTGGATCGAGCTCCTGTTCGTCGCGCTCGTCGCCGCCGGCTTCGTCCTCCTCTTCTCCATCCGCGTGCGCGGCTGGCTGCGCTGGCTCGGCCCGGTCGCGGGTCGCGCGCGTGTCGAGAGCCCGGCCCGCAGCCTCTACGAGGCGATGCACGGCTACCGGGCCCGGCCGGGCGTGCTCGTCGCCGTCTTCGTGCTCACGATCCTGATGCAGGCGCTGCGCGTGCTCGCGATCTGGCTCTGCGGCGAGGCCGTCGGAGTCGACGTCTCGCCGCTCGTCTACGTGATCATGGGGCCGCTCGTCTTCCTCGTCATGATGGTGCCGTTCACGATCAACGGTCTCGGCGTGCGGGAGGCGTTCTTCGTCGCCTTCCTCGGCAAGTTCGGCGTCGACGCCGACGCGGCGTTCGCGACCGGCTTCCTCTTCTTCGCCGTCACCGTGGCCGCGGTCGTACCGGGAGCGCTGATCATGCTCTGGCGGAGCGCCCATCCGGCGCTCGGCCGGGCGAAGGAGGAGTCCGCTCGCCCGGAGGGCGAGTTGGTACCGTAGGCCGCCGACGATGCACGTCCTGATCACCGGCGGGGCCGGCTTCATCGGCTCGCACCTGGCCGACCGGCTCCTGGCCGAGGGGCACCGCGTCCGCGCTCTCGACAATCTCGATTCCCAGGTGCATCCGGCGGGTGCTCGCCCGACGTACCTCGACCCCGCCGTCGAGCTGCACGTCGGCGACGTGTGCGACCACGGGGCCGTCGCGAGCGCCCTCGAGGGCGTCGACGCGGTCGTCCACTTCGCCGCCGCCGTCGGCGTCGGCCAGTCGATGTACGAGATCGAGCGTTACACGCGGGTCAACGCGCTCGGCTGCGCCGTGCTCCTCGAGGAGGTCGTCAAGCGCCGCGACCGGATCGGCAAGCTGCTCGTCGCTTCGTCGATGTCGATCTACGGCGAGGGGCAGCACGCGAATCCGGTCACCGGGGAGCACGGTCTCGCGCCCGGTCTCCGGCCGGACGAGCAGCTCGCGCGCCGAGAGTGGGACGTGCTCGCCGAGGACGGCACGCCGCTCGAGCCCGAGCCGACGGCCGAGACGAAGCCGCTGCGGCCGACCTCCGTCTACGCGGTCGGCAAGCGCGATCAGGAGGAGCTGACACTCGCGGTCGGGGCCGCCTACGGCGTTCCCGCGGTCGCGCTGCGGTTCTTCAACGTCTACGGCGCGCGCCAGGCGCTCTCGAACCCGTACACGGGCGTGGCGGCGATCTTCGCTTCGCGTCTGCTCTCCGGCCATCCACCGCTCGTGTTCGAGGACGGCCGTCAGACACGCGACTTCGTCGACGTGCGGGACATCGCGCGTGGGTGCGTCCTCGCTCTCACGACGCCGGGGGCCGACGGGCGCGCCGTCAACCTCGGCACGGGCTCGCCGACCTCCGTGCTGCGCGTCGCGGAGGTGCTGGCGAAGGGCCTCGGCCTCGAGCTCGAGCCCGAGGTCGTGGGGCAGTTCCGGGCTGGCGACATCCGCCACTGCTACGCCGACCCGCGCCTCGCCGAGGCGCTGCTCGGCTTCCGGACGGAGATCTCGTTCGAGGACGGGATGCGCGACCTGCTCGGCTGGCTCGAGGGCCAGGAGGCCGTCGACCGGGTCGACTCGGCCGTGGAGGCACTCGCGTCCCGCGGGCTCACGCGGTGACCGGCGAGGCGGTGCTCGAAAGCCGGCCCGACGTCTCGGTCTCCATCGTCAACACGTCGAGCAAGGCGCTCCTGCTCGCGTGCCTCGAGTCGCTGGAGCGCGACCCCGGCCGGTCGTGCCGGGTCGAGGTGGTCGTCCTCGACAATGCCTCGGAGGACGGCTCGGCCGCCGCGGTTCGTGAGTGCCACCCCTGGGTGCGGGTGATCGAGCAGCCGTTCCGGGCCGGCTTCGGCGCGAACCACAACGTCGTCATCCGCGCCACCACCGGCCGCTACGTCTACGTGCTGAACGAGGACACGACCTGCGAGCCCGGTTCCTTCGACCGCATGGCCGGCTACCTCGACACGCACCCGCGGGTCGGCGCCCTCGGCCCCCGGATCGTCTACCCGGACGGCCGGCATCAACCCTCGGCCTGGCGCTTCCCGACCCCCGGGACGGCGGCGATCGGAGCGCTCACCCTGGGGCGCGCCGGGATCGTCCAGTCGGGCGGTCGCGCGATCCGACCCGTCGACTGGGCGATGGGCTGCGCGCTTCTCCTCCGCCGCGAGGCGCTCGACGACGTCGGCCTCTTCGACGAGCGCTTCTTCATCTACGCGGAGGAGACGGATCTCTGCCGGCGACTCGCCGCCGCGGGCTGGGAGACGCACTACTTCCCCGAGGTCACGGTCGTCCACCACGTCAGCCAGTTCACGGCCGGCGTCCCCGAGCGGCGGATCAACGAGCACTGGCGAAGCCGGGAGAGGTACTGGGCGAAGCACCACTCGAAGCACGGCGCCCGGGCCGCCGAGCTGCTGACCGGCTGGCAGTACGCGGTCAGGGCGGCCGTGGCACCCGTCCTGCTCCGCCTTCCTGCCGGCGCCCGCCCGCCAGGGCTCAGCGACGAGGTCGTCGCGCAGTTTCGCCTCAATGCGCGCAATGCCTGGCGCGGCGTTCGGGGGCCCGGGATCGCCGAGCTGGCGGACGAGTGGAACGAGCGCCACCCTGTCAGCGGCCGGTGAAGCTCCTCATCGTCGCCATGTACTGGCCGCCGGCCGGAGGCGCCGGGACGCAGCGCCCGCTCAAGCTCGCCGGTCACCTCGCGGAGCTCGGCGTCGAGACACACGTCCTCGCGCCCGACGACTCGAAGTGGGTGCACCGCGATCCGTCGCTCGTCTCGCCTCCGGGCGTGACGGTGCACCGGGCGAGGAACCTGGGGCCGCGCTCCCGCGTCCCGGCCGAGGAGCTGCGGGCCAGCCGCGGGCTCGATCGCCTCGCCCTGCAGGCGCAGCTCGCCTTCCGCGGCGTGCTCGTGCCCGACGCGAGCGTCCTCTTCAACCTGACCGCCGTGCCGCGGGCGATCGGGCTCGTGCGCAGGCTCGGGATCGATGTCGTCCTCACGACCTCGCCGCCCGGCTCGCTCCACCTCGTGGGCGCCGCGGCGAAACGAGCGACGGGCGTGCGCTGGGTCGCCGACCTGCGCGACTCCGTGGCGACGCACGCGCACCGCCGCCACGACATCCGCGGCGAGGAGCGGCTCGCGCGTCTCGTCGCCGGCAGGGCCGACGCGGTTGTCTGCGCCTCCCGGGCGATTGCCGCCGAGATGGAGAGCCTGGGCGTCGAGGGCCGCCTCGCCGTGATCGAGAACGCCTGCGACTTCGACGACTTCGAGGGGCTCGCCTACCGTCCGGGGCCGCGCTTCCGGATCACGCACGCCGGCAGCTTCTTCGGGCGGCGCGACCCTCGACCCTTCCTCGAGGCCCTGGCGGGAGCCGATTCCGGGGTGGTCGCGCGCTTCGTCGGCGACTTCCGCTCCTCCGACCGCGAGTACGCGGACGCCCTCGCCCTCGGCGAGCGGCTCGAGCTGATCCCCTACGCGCCCAGGGCGGACGTGCTCGCCCTTCAGCGCGACTCGGAAGCGCTGCTGCTCCTGATTCCCGAGGCCGGCGGCCGCGGTCGCGGGGTCCTCTCCGGGAAGGTATTCGAGTACCTGGCCGCGGAGCGCCCGATCCTGGCGGCGGTGCCGCCGGACGGGGAGGCGGCCGCGCTGATCCGGGGGCTCGGCGTAGGTGTCGTCGCCCCGCCCGACGACGTCGAGGCTCTCCGGACCGCTCTGACGGAGCTCGTCGCCCGCTGGCGAGCGGGCGATCTGGCCTCGGCGCCTCTCGCTCCCGAGGCCCGCGCCCGTCTCTCCCGCCGTGCCCGTGCCGACGAGCTGCTCGAGCTTCTGCGTGACGTGACGGAGCTATCGTTCGGCCGCGTGGACGACGACCGAGGGCGCCGATGAGCGTCGCCGCCGACCTCCCGGCGCGCGCAACCGCGGCGGCGCGGGGGGCGGCGCGCACCCCGGTCGTCGACGGCCTGCTCTTCGCGACCGTCTTCGCGGTCACGTTCGCGAAGGTGCGCTGGGAGATCGGCTCCGTCGACCTCACGATCGCGGACGTGATCGCGAGCTGCTTCATCCTCGGGTTCCTCCTCTCGCGGCTCGAGCGGCACGACCGCCGCCTGCCGGCCTCGGCGCTCACCCTCGCCGGCTTCTTCGCGGTCTTCGCCGTCGTCTACCTCGTCGGGTTCTTCAACCTCGAGACCCTCGCCGACCGAAACCAGTTCGTGAAGGGGATGGTGAAGTTCGTGATCCACTTCCTCTTCCTCGTCTTCGCCGTGGCCCACATCGCCCGGCGTCCGCCGGACTTCTACTGGCGAGCGCTCGGGTGGTTCGTCGTCGGGATCGCCGCGAACGCCGTCTACGGCCTCCTCGAGCTCGGCGTGGCCGAGACGAGCGGAGGCAACCTCGACCAGGCGGTGCTCACGCCGATCGGGAGCTACCAGCAGGGCGGGATCAACGTGTTCGGAACGATCGAGGGCCAGAGCGTGTTCCGGACGAACGCCCTGACCGGGGACCCGAACCATCTCGGGATCATCCTCGCCGTACCGATCCTGATCCTGCTTCCGATCTACCTCCGCCTCGACCGCGGTCACCGTCTCCGCACGCCGCTCGCGCTGCTGCTCGCGTTCCTCGGGCTGGTCGAGCTGGCGACACTCTCGCGAAGCGGCCTGCTCGGGCTCGGCGTCGGCCTGCTCGTGCTCGCGATCCCCTACTGGCGGCTGCTCCTGACGGCGCGCTTCCTCGTCCCGCTCGGCATCCTCGTCGCGGCCGTGGCGATCGTGGTCGCCCAGCGGGCGAGCTTCTTCGAGCGTGTCTTCGAGGTCCGCACGAACGTCGGTGGCCGCTCGACGCAGGTGCACCTCGAGGTGTACGAGCTGCTGCCGCCGCTGCTCGACTCGCACCCGCTGTTCGGGCGCGGAATCAACACCTTCGCCAACTACTACGAGTTCATCACGGGGAAGGAGAACTTCGGGCCGCACTCCTACTACATCGCCCTGCTCACCGAGACCGGGCTCGTCGGCGCGCTCCTGTTCGTCTGCTTCCTCGCCTACCTCGGCCACCGCCTGCGAGTGCTACACCGGCTCGGCGCGGCCCTTCGCACTGCCGCCGGCGCCTCCGACCGCTCGGTGCACCCTCTCGCCTGGGGCCTGACGGCTGCGCTCGCCGCAACGCTCGCCTCGAACGTCTTCTACCTGACGATGCACATGTACTACTTCTTCGTGTTCGCGATGCTGATCGTCGCCGCACCGATCGTGTTCGCCCGTCGCCGGCAGGCGCCGCCGGGCTAGCCGTGCTCGTACGAGCCGTGTTCTGGGCCAGCGTCGGGGCCGTCGCCTGGACGCACGCCGGCTACCCGGCCGCCGCCGGGCTGCTCGCGCGACTCCGCCCGCGGCCGGTCCGTAAGAGCGACGTGACGCCGCCGGTCAGCCTCGTCGTCGCCGCCCACGACGAGGAGGACGTGATCGCTCGCCGGGTCGAGAACCTGCTCGCGCTCGACTACCCGAAGGAGCTGCTCGAGATCGTCGTTGCGTCCGACGGCTCGACCGACCGGACCGATGCGATCGTCGAGGAGATCGCCCGGCGGGAGCCGCGCGTCCGGCTCCTTCGCTGTCCGCGCGGGGGGAAGGTGGCGGCCCAGGATCGCGCCGTGCGCGAGACGAGAGGCGAGCTCGTCGCCTTCTCGGACGCGAACTCGATCTGGGCCGAAGACGCGCTGCGCCTGCTCGTCCGCAGCTTCGCGGACCCGGACGTCGCGTACGTCTGCGGCCGGGTGCGGCTCGAGCGGCCCGACGGTACGAACCGCGAGGGCGTCTACTGGCGCTACGAGCTCTGGCTCCGCGAGCAGGAATCGCTCGCAGGCTCGATCACCGGTGGCAACGGTGCCATCTACGCCGTCCGGCGGACGGACTACGTGGAGGACGATCCGCGCTACGGCCACGACCTCGGATTCCCCTACCTGATGGTGCAGCGCGGCCGGCGCGCCGTCTACGAGCCCGCGGCGGTCTCGACCGAGAAGCCCTCGGCGGAGCTGGAGGACGAGTTCGAGCGCAAGGTCAGGATGCTCACCCAGTGCTGGGGCCACGTGCTCAGCGGGCGGATGCTCCGGCGCACCGACCCGCTGTACATGGTCGCGCTCGTCTCGCACCGGTTGCTTCGCTACACGAGCGGCCTCCTCCACCTGGCAGCGCTCGGCTCGTCCGCCCTGCTCGCGGACCGGGCGCCCGTCTACCGGCTCGCGCTCGCCGCGCAGCTCGCGGGGCTGGGGCTGGTCGCGGCCGGCAAGCTCCGTGCCCCGGTGCCCGGCGCCGGCCTCGCCTACTACTACTTCCTCGTCACGGAGGCGACGCTCGTCGGGCTCGTCCGCTACCTGCGCTCCGGGCCGCCGGTCGTCTGGGACAAGGCGGAGGGGACGCGCTGAAGCGGGCGCTCGACGTCCTCTGCTCGACCCTCCTGCTCGTGCTCGTGAGCCCGGTTCTCGCCGTTGCGGCGCTCGCGAT
>JBBILK010000099.1:0-8522 GCA_037444965.1 Actinomycetota bacterium
ACCTCGACGAGAACATTGTCTGGGGCCAGGCCGCAGACGGATCCGACGAAGAGAACATCGTCTGGGGCCAGAGCGAAGATGACGGCACCGGAGAGAACATCGTCTGGGGTCAGAGCGACGTCACCGTCGTGCTCTTCGGCGGAACCGGCGAAGTGGCCCTGCAGACCTACGACCCGGCGGCGTTCAAGGCGCTCTTTGCTCCGGCACCGCCGGCCGATGCGCCGCCGGCCGAGGAGCCGCCGGCCGAGGAGCCGCCCGCTGAGGAGCCGCCGGCCGAGGCCGGGGGCCTGATCCAGCAGCCCGGCCAGTGCGGCGCGCCGGAGGGCCAGGGTCAGCCCGCGACCGGTGAGCCGATCAAGCTCGGCGGCATCGCCACGAACGTGCCGGGCATCGACTTCACGTGGATCACCGGCATGGCGAAGGCGTACTTCGACTGCGTGAACGACAACGGCGGCATCAACGGCCGCCCGATCGAGTACATCGCGGAGGAGGAGCAGATCGACCCGCAGCAGATCGCCTCCCTCGCGGCGAAGCTGATCGAGCAGGACGGAGTGCTCGGCCTCGCCGGCAACACGAGCATCATCGACTGCAGCGTCAACGGCGCCTACTACCAGGAGCAGGGCTACTACGCGATCATCGCCGGCGTCGACCAGGCGTGCTTCAACTTCCCGAACTTCTCGGCCACCAACATGGGCCCCTACTACTCGAGCCTCGGTGGGGCACAGGCGGCGGTCCGGGCCGGCGCGACGGGAACGCTGGTCGTCGTGTCGCCGAACCAGCCGGGCTTCGACGTCATCAACAGCGGCGTCGTCGAGTTCGCCGAGCAGAACGGCATGAAGGGCATCAGCCTGCTCGAGGACGTGCCGATCGCCGACCCGGCCGGGCTCGCGCAGAAGCTCGTCCAGCAGGCGGGCGAGGGCGGCGGCGTCGTCGTCGACTTCACCGGGCCGACGGTGGTGCCGCTGCTGCAGGCGATCGAGCAGCAGGGCCTGATCGACTCCGTGATCTGGGCCAGCTCGACGCCGCCGAACGACCCGTCCGTCGCCGAGCAGCTGAGCCCCGCGTGGAACGGGAAGTTCCTCGTCAACGCCGAGTTCAACGTGCTCGACTCGGGCCAGCCCGACCAGGAGCACATGAACGCGATCCAGGCGCAGTACGCGCCCGACATCCCGATCTCGGCCTTCGGCCAGATGGGCTACCTCGTCGGGAGGTTCGCCACCGAGGCGCTGCTCGGAATCGAGGGCGAGATCACCAAGGAGAGCGTGAACGAGGCATTTCGGAGCCTGAAGAACCTCTCCAGTGACATCCTGTGCAAGCCGTGGTACTACGACTCGACGGTCGGTGCCAACGTGTCGAACAACACCGACCTCACGGTCGCGCCGCAGGACGGCAAGTGGGTTCAGGTCGAGGAGTGCTTCGACATCGCCGACCTGCCCGGCAACCCGCTCGACCAGATCCGTGCCAAGGAGGTCGAGCTCGGCCTGAACACGGGCTAGACGTCGTAACCAGTGGAGATCAGGGTGCCCGGAGCTTCCGATGCCTGACCTCAAGCCGTTCCTCGTGCTCGGCTTGGCGCTCGGCGGGGTGTTCGCCATGTCCGGCGTCGGGCTCGTCGTCCTCTACCGGGCGACGGGCGTGCTCAACCTCGCCTACGGGGCGATCGGAGCTCTGGGCGCCCTGACCTCCTGGTCGATCCTCGATGCCACCGGCGCGCCGGAGCCGGTTGCCTATCTCGCCTGCGTCGCCTTGGGCGGGGTGGCGACGCTCGTGTACGGCGTGCTCTTCGGCCCCCCGTTCGCCGCGCGGGACCCGCTCGTCAAGGCGACGGCGACGCTCGGGTTCCTGCTGATCCTGCTCGGGTTGATGCAGTGGGTGTGGGGGCGCGAGGCCCACTCGATCACGCTGCCGACCTCGCGGTGGAACTACCAGATCGGCGACGTGCGGGTGAGCTGGACGCAGATCATCGGCCTTGCGTTCCCGATCGTCGTCACCGCCGGTACGGCCGTGTTCCTGCGAGCGACGAAGATCGGGACCGCGATGCGCGCGCTCGCGAACGACCGGGAGATCACCGCCACCCTTGGCGTTCCCGTCCGCCGCGTCGAGGCCGCGGCCTGGCTCGGCTCGGGCCTCGTCTGCGGGGCATCGGGTCTGCTCCTCGCGAACCTCGTCGGGCTCGACGCGGCCACGCTCACGTTCCTCGTCATCCCCGCGCTCGCGGCTGCCTTGATCGGGCAGCTGCGCTCGCTCTGGGTCACGCTGGCCGCCGGCATCGTGATCGGGATCGTGCAGTCGTGCCTGACGGCGTTCACGGAGCTCGCCGAGTACCGAACGCTGACGCCGTTCGTGCTCGCAATCGTCGCGCTGCTCTGGATCGCGCGACGCCCGCAGGTGCTGGGGCGCGTCTAGTGACCGAGCGGGTGCGCGGGTGAGCGCGGTTCGCACGTCCACCGCCGGGGAGCGGGCTCTCGCCCTCGGGGCCCGCGCGTCGGAGACGCTCGCGAGCCCGGTCCGGCTGCTCGTGATCGCAGGGCTGCTCGCGTTCTCCTTGCTCGGGCTGCCGGCGATCCTCGACCGGTACTGGCTCCTGCAGATGACGTCCGTCGCGATCTACAGCATCGTCACGCTGGGGTTGGGACTCCTGATCGGCCGTGTCGGGATGGTCTCCCTGTGCCAGTTCGCCCTGCTCGCGGTCGGTGCCTGGGTTGCGCTGCGGCTCGACTACGCGACGGACATCCCCTTCCCGCTGCTGCTCGTGATCTCGGGCGTGGTCACCGGGCTGATCGGGACGCTGATCGGGCTGCCGGCGCTGCGCCTGACCGGGCTCTACCTGGCGCTGATCACGCTGATGGCGGCCGGCGCGATCACGGTGATCCTCAGGATCGCGCAGTTCCCGAACGGCGGCGGCGGCTTCTTCGGCAACACGGCGGCAGGCGGATCGTCGTCCCTGCTGCCACGGCCGGCGATGGCGACCGGCGACACCGCGTACTACCGCTACTGCCTCGTCGTCGCCTGCCTCATGTTCCTGCTCGCGCTCTGGCACGTGCGAGGCAAGCCTGGGCGGGCCTGGGCGGCGATCCGCCAGAGTCAGGCCACGGCGCTCGCCGCGGGCGTGAACACCGTGCTGTACAAGCTCTGGGCCTTCGCGCTCGCATCGTTCATGGCCGGAGTGGCCGGCGGCTTGCTCGCCGCGGCGACCGGCGGCGTCAACGTCAACCAGTTCCCGACGCAGAACTCGATCATCCTCCTGGCCGTCGTCCTGATGGGCGGGATCTACAGCATCTGGGGCGCGATCGTGGCCGCGCTCCTGCAGCGGCTCCTCCCTGCGCTCCTGGACGACTGGGGTGTGCCGATCGAGCTGCTCACGATCCTGTTCGGCGTCGGCGTGCTCCAGGTGCTCCTGACCGCTCCGGGCGGGCTCGTCGACCAGGTGCCGAAGGATCTCGCGAAGCTGAGACGCGCGCTCGGCCGTCTCCTCTCCCGAGGGACGGGCGAGAAGGGGCCTGCGGCGTGATCGAGGTCGACGAGCTGACGGTCCGCTTCGGGGGCGTGATCCCGATCGACGGCATGACGGTGACCTTCGCCGAGGGTACCTGCGGCCTGATCGGCCCGAACGGCGCGGGCAAGACGACGTTCTTCAACGTCCTCAGCGGCTTCGTCTCGCCTGCGGGCGGCACCGTGCGCGCATTCGGAGAGGATCTGCTCGCACTGCCCGACTACCGGCGGGCCCGCTGGGGAGTCCGGCGTACCTTCCAGACGGAGCAGGCCATCGACGACCTGTCCGTGTTCGACAACGTGTCGCTCGCGCACGAGCACTCGACCACGGGCCAGCGGGCGGGCCGCCGCCAGGACGTGCTCGATGCGATCGACTTCGTCGGGCTCGACCTCCACCCGGGGCCGAGCGTGAAGGTCGGCGTCCTCGGCGCCCGCGACCGCCGTCTCGTCGAGGTCGCCCGCGCGGTCGTCGGCCGGCCCCGGGTGATCCTCCTCGACGAGCCCGCCGCCGGTCTGCCCGAGGAGGAGACGGAGCACCTCGCGCGCGTGATCCGGAGCATCCCGGAGCAGATCGGAGCGCTCGTGATTCTCGTCGACCACGACATGAGCCTCGTCTCCGCGTGCTGTCAGACGACCGCCGTGCTCGACTTCGGCAAGCTGATCGCATCTGGGCCGACGGCCGAGGTGCTTCGCGACCCGGCCGTGATCCAGGCCTATCTCGGCACGGAGGAGGAGAAGCTGTGACGGCGGCCGCGACGGGTACGTCGACCGCGCTCCACATCGACGGGCTGACCGTGTACCGGGGGAACCGTGCCGTGGTCCGCAACGTCTCGCTGGAGATCCCGCCCGGCGAGGTGACGACCCTGCTCGGACCGAACGGTGCTGGGAAGTCCACGCTCGTGCTCGCCGTCGCCGGCGTGCTCCGTCCCGCGGCGGGGAAGGTGTATCTAGGCGGGGACGATCTGACCAAGCAGCGACCCGAGCGGATTCGCCGCGCCGGCGTCGCCGTCGTCCCGGAAGGCAGGCGTCTCCTGCCCGAGCTCACGGTCGCGGACAACCTCCGCGTCGCGACGTACGCGCTGTCGAGCGAAGAGGCAGAGAGCGGCACCGAGTACGCACTCGAGCTGTTCCCGGAGCTGAAGCGGCGCTGGGATGCCGTTGCCCGCTCCCTCTCCGGCGGCGAGCAGCAGATGGTCGTGCTCGCCCAGGCCCTCTGCTCCAGGCCGTTGGTGCTCCTCGTCGACGAGCTGTCCCTCGGGCTCGCTCCCGTGATCGTCAAGCGGCTCGTCCCGACGCTCGCGGCCGTCGCCGAGTCCGGGGTGGGCGTGCTCCTGATCGAGCAGTTCGCCCATGTCGCGCTCGGACTCGCCAACAGCGCCTACGTGCTCGAGGGCGGCCAGATCCGGTACAGGGGAACCGCCGCCGACCTCCGCGAGAACCCGGAGCGTCTCCACTCCGCCTACCTCCTCCGCGACGCCGCAGGCGGCAACGGCTAGCGAGTCACCTCGCGGTGATCCCGGAGTCGACGGGGATCGCCGCGCCCGTGACGAAGCTCGCCTCGTCGCTCGCGAGGAAGAGCGCGACCGCGACCACCTCTTCGGGCCGCCCGAGCCGCTTGACGACGTGCGACTCCTCGAAGCTCCGAAGCAGGGCGGGCCCGACCTCCGGTGGAAGCGAGCCCGCGAGACCGCGCGGCATGGCGGTGTCGATCACGCCGGGGCAGAGCACGTTCACCCGGATCTCGGGGCCGAGCTCGAGCGCGGCTGCCTTCGTGAGCAGGACGAGGCCGCCTTTCGAGGCGCAGTAGGCGCTCATCTGCTCGGCGCCGACGAGGCCGAGGCCCGACGCAACGTTGACGATCGACGCGCGCCGCCCACGCATCAGCGGCACGAGCTCGCGCATCGTCAGGAACGCTCCGCGCAGGTTCACCCCGAGCACGCGGTCCCACTCCTCGTCGGTCGTCTCGCAGAGCGGCTTGCCGAGAATGACGCCCGCGTTGTTGTAGAGGACGTCGAGCCCGCCGAACCGCTCCCGGGTCCGCTGCGCGAGCGCGCCCACCTCCGCCGAGGACGTGACGTCGCAACGCTGGAACTCGAAGTCGAGGCCGTCGCCCCGGAGCTCGTCCTCGAGAAGGCGGCCGTTCTCCTCGGCGACGTCGGCCCCGATCACGGCGGCGCCCTCTTCGCAGAACGTGCGGCAGGCCACCCCGCCGCTCGCTCCGGTGATCACGGCAGTCTTGCCCTCGAGCCGGCGCGCGGTCATCCGCGCCTCACGGATGCGCTGATCCACGGAACGAGCCCTCCCGCCTCGAGGAGCTCGAGCATGAAGGGCGGGAGCGGCCGGGCGGTATGTGTGACGCCGTCGACCTCGATCGTGCCCCGCTCGGTATCGACTCGAACCGGCAGGCTCGTTCGCGCGGCTGCAGCCGCCTCCGGACAGGCGATCGCCGGCAGGCCGAGGTTGATGCAGTTGCGGTGGAAGATCCGCGCGAAGCTCTTGGCCACGACGCAGCGGATGCCGGCCGCCCGCATCGCGAGAGGGACGTTCTCGCGGGACGACCCCGTGCCGAAGTTCTCGCCCCCGAAGAGAATCGTGTCGCCGTCGAGTTCGTGGCGAAGCGAAGGGTCGAGGCCCTCGAAGAGGTGGCGCGCCATCTCGGTCGGGTCGAGCACGTTCAGGAACTGCCCCGGGTAGAGGACGTCGGTGTCGACGTCGTCCTTCGCGATCACGAGCGCGCGACCTTCGATGATCACGCGCCGACGACCTCGGCGGGATGGACGATCTCGCCGGCGACCGCGGCGGCGGCCGCGACCCAGGCGTTCGCCAGGTACACCTCCGCCTCGGGCGACCCCATCCGCCCGCGGAAGTTCCGGTTCGTCGTCGCGATCGCGCGCTCGCCGGCCGCGAGGATCCCGCTGTGCCCGCCGAAGCACGCACCGCAGGTCGGCGTCGAGACGATGCAGCCGGCTGCGACGAAGAGGTCGAGCAGGCCCTCGGCGAGCGCCTGGCGGTAGATCCGCTGCGTCGCCGGCACGACGATCGCCCGGCAGCGCGGATGAACGGAGCGCCCGTGCAGGACGTCCGCCGCCTGGCGGAGGTCGGTCATCGTCCCGTTCGCGCAGTTGCCGATGTACACCTGGTCGATCGTCCGACCGGCGACGTCGCCGAGCGGCGCCACGTTCCCGGGCGAGTGCGGCAGGGCCACGAGCGGACCCAGGGCGGACACGTCGATCCGCAGGTAGTGGGCGAACTCCGCGTCGGGATCGGAGCGCTCCGCCGTCCACGGCCGCTCGGTTCGCCCGTCCAGGTAGGCCGCCGTCACCTCGTCGGCCGGGAACAGCCCCGTGTCGGCCCCGGCCTCGACGGCCATGTTCGAGATCGCCAGCCGGTCGTCGACCGAGAGCGCCCGGGCACCGTCGCCGGTGAACTCGAGGGCCATGTTCGTGGCCCCGGCGACGCCGAGCTCCGCGATCACGGCCAGGATCACGTCCTTGCCTGCGACGAAGCCCTGCTTCTCGCCCGCGAGCTCGACGAGGATCGTGCCGGGAACGATCTGCCAGAAGCTGCCGATCGCGAGGCAGCCGGCGACGTCCGTGGCCCCCATGCCCGTGCCGAAGGCGCCGAGCGCGCCGTAGGTGCAGGTGTGCGAGTCGGCCCCGACGACGACCGAGCCGGGAACGATCCAGCCTTCCTCGACGAGCAGCGTGTGCTCGATGCCGCCGCGGCCCTGGTCGTAGAACGTCACTCCCTGCTGGTGGGCCCAGTCCTTGAGGGCCTTCTGGAGCTCGGCCGAGCGCACGTCCTTCGCGGGCATCAGGTGGTCGGCGACGAGGACGACCCTGGCCGGGTCGAACACGCGGTCGGCCATCTTCGCGAGCTCCCGCGCGGCGAGCGGCCCGCCGAGGTCGTTGGCCATGACGACGTCGCAGCGGACCATCGCGAAGTCGCCGGGGGCGAGGTCGTCCGCGTCGCAGTGGGCGAGCAGGATCTTCTCGGCGAGCGTGTGCCCCATCGTGGTCTCAGCCGGAGCGTAGGTGCCCGACGACCGCCTCGCCGAGCTCCCCGGTCGTCGCGGTCCCGCCGAGATCCGGGGTCGGCGCATCGCGGAGGGCGGCCTCGACGGCGTCGTCGAGGAGCTTCGCCTCCGCCGGGCGGCCGAGCCCGTACTCGAGCATCAGCACGGCCGAGCGGAGCATCGCAGCGGGGTTCGCGATCCCTCGCCCGGCGATGTCGGGGGCCGAGCCGTGGATCGGCTCGAAGATGCCGGGCCCGGACTCGGCGAGGCCCGCCGACGGCGCGAGGCCGACGCCGCCGGTGGCGACGGCGGCGACGTCCGAGAGGATGTCCCCGAAGGTGTTCTCCGTGAGGAGGACGTCGAAGCGGCCCGGGTCGCGGACGAGCTGCATCGCGGCGTTGTCGACGAGCATGTAGTCGACGGCCACGTCGGGGTACCCGGTCGCCACGCGGTCGACCACCTCCCGCCACAGGCTCGACGTCTCGAGCACGCCGTACTTGTCGACCGCGGTGAGCCTACGCCCGCGCCGCTGCGCGAGCTCGAAGGCCCGGCGGGCGATTCGCTCGACCTGCCGTGGGTGGTACTCGCACGTGTCGAATGCCGTCCCGTCCTCGCGCCGTCCCTTCGTCCCGTAGTAGAGGCCACCCGAGAGCTCGCGGACGATCAGCACGTCGACGCCGTCGGCCCGGACCGGCCGGAGGTTCGCGAAGATCCCGAGCTCGCGGCGGAGGCGCAAGAGACCCTGCTCCGGGCGGACGGCCGTGCGCTCGAACTCGGGCGAGCCGACCGCCCCGAGCAGCACCGCGTCGGCGGCGCGGCAAGCCGCGAGCGTCTCGGCGGGCAGCGGGTCGCCGGTCGCCCGGATCCCGGGGCCGCCGAACGGCCGCTCCTCGAGCTCGAGCGAAACCGGCAAGGCCCGGAGTGCGCGGATCGCCTCCTGCATCACCTCTGGCCCGATTCCGTCCCCGGCGAGACAGACGACCTTCGCGTTCTCGTCGGCTCCGTTGGTCATCGG
>JBBILK010000100.1:0-8513 GCA_037444965.1 Actinomycetota bacterium
GACTCGGTCTGTGCTCAGCCGGGGTACTCGATCTGCGCGAGCTCGAGCCTTCGCAACGGCAACGGGACGTCGTTCTCGGCACCGCTCGCGGCCGCGGCGGCCGCGCTCCTGATCGCGGAGCGGCCTCAGCTGACCCCGAGCCAGACGCTCGCGCTCCTCGAGCGATCGGCGGCGGACGTCGCCCGCGCGGGGCGCGACGCGATGACCGGAAACGGCCGCCTGGACGTGTACGCGGCGCTCTCCGCGCTCGCCGGGTCGCTGCCGGCGCCCGATCGCTTCGAGACGAACGACGACGCGGGCGCGAAGGCGTACACGCTGTTCGGAGCGAAGCGGCGGGTCGACGCGACGATCGATCCGTACGACGACCCGAGGGATGTCTACCGCGTCTACCTCCGCGCCGGGCAGCGGCTCTCGCTCGACCTTCGCGGGCCGAGCGGGGGCCGCCCGACGCTCGCCGTCTGGCGGCCGGGAACGAAGCACGTCACGGCGATCACTGCGATCGCCGTCCGAACCGGCGCGGTCGTCGCGCACGAGACGGCGGCGCACCCTGCGTTCGCCTACAGGGCGTCGCGAACCGGGTGGCACTACGTCGAGGTCAAGGCGCCGAAGAAGGCGGGCGGAGCGTACCGGCTCCAGGTCGCGAAGCGCTAGACCGGGGCCCGCTGGCCGGCCGGGAGGCTCCTACAGAAGCTCGTCGTCGGGCACCTGCCGGATCTGCCGCGCGGGGTTGCCGACGACGACCGCCCGGGCCGGGACGTCGCGGAGCACGACCGCGCCGGCGCCGACGAACGCCTCCTCGCCGATCTCGACGCCCGGCAGGAGGACCGCGCCGCCCCCGATCCGGGCGCCCCTGCGGATCGTCGGTCCCCGCCTGAGGGCGTGCCGGCGTTCCGTGCGGCCCATGAAGTTGTCGTTCGTCGTCACGACGCACGGGGCGACGAAGACGTCGTCCTCGAGCACGGAGTAGGCGGTGATGTAGGCGTTCGCCTGGATCCGGCAGCGATCTCCGATCACGACGTCGTTCTCGACGAACGCGCCGCGCCCGATCACGACGTCGTTCCCGACGGCGCAGCGCTCGCGCACGCAGGCCTGGTCGCCGACGATCACGCCGCGGCCGAGGCGGCTGCCGGCGAAGAGGACGGCGCAGGCGAGCACGCGCGACCCGGCGCCGAGGACGAGCGGCGGCAGCGGCTCCCGCCCAGCCGTCGAGCGCGGCCCGAGCGTCGGCCGCTTCCCGACGACGGCGTTGTCGCCGATCGCGACGCCCTCGCCGAGCTCGGTGTCCGGGTAGACCACGGCGGAGGGGGCGATCGTCATGCGGGCTGGCGCTCGAGCGAGCGCTGGAGGCGTTCGAGCACGCGGACGACCGCGAGGCCGTCCAGAGCAGCCTGATGCGGATCGCCCTCTCCGGCGACGAGCGAGAGGAAGTGCTCGCACTCGAGCCTGAGCGGCTCGTCGCCCGGGATCCGGGGACTCGAGATGTCGCCCGTCCGCGTCCGCCACTCGCCGTACGTGCCGAGCGGCTGCTCGGCCGCCTTGTCGTAGACGGTCACCTTCCGCTCGAGCTCCATGTCGTCGAAGACCGCCATCTTCCGGCTCCCGACCACGGTCATCCTGCGCATCTTGTGCGGGTCGAGCCAGGAGAGGTGCATGTGCGCGACCTTGCCCGACGGGAAGCGCAGGTAGCAGAAGACGACGTCCTCGACGCCTTGCTTCAGGAAGGACTCTCCGCGCGCCCAGACCTCCACCGGCTCCTCGCCGAGGAGGTGAAGGATGACGGAGAGGTCGTGCACGCCGAGGCTCCAGAGCGCGTTCTCGTCCGGACGGATCGTGCCGAGGTTCTGGCGGTTGCCGTAGACGTAGAGGACCTCCCCGAGCTCGCCGGAGTCGACGAGCTCTCGGAGCTTGCGCACGCCGGGGTGGTAGAGGAGGAGGTGCCCGGGCATGAGCACGAGGCCGCGTTCCCCCGCGAGCTCCACGAGCTCCTCCGCGTCCGCTCCCGTGAGCCCCATCGGCTTCTCGACGAAGACGTGCTTGCCCGCCGCGAGTGCGCGGCGGGCTAGCTCCGCATGCGTGACGACCGGCGTAGCGACGACCACGGCGTCCACTTCCGGGTCTTCCAGGAGGTCCTCGAAGCGGGCGGTGAAGGCCGTCGCCGGGAAGCGGCCGGCGAGTCTCGCGTGCGTGTCCGCGTCGAGGTCGCAGAGCCACTTGAGCCGGGCGAGCTCGTTGAAGTTGCGCGCGAGGTTCGAGCCCCAGGGGCCGAGGCCCGCCTGCCCGATCGTGATCACAGCTTCCAGACCTTTCCGCCGGTCGGCGTGGCCGCCCCGGTGGCGTTCCGCAGGTCGACGACGAGCCGGGCCTGCGTCGCGAGCTCCGCGTAGTCGATGCCCGAGTGGGCCGTGACGACGACCACGCAGTCCGCCGCCCGGACGGCCTGGTCGAGGTCGGCCGAGGCGAGGCCGTGCTCGGGCAGCTCGGGCACGTGCCGGTCGGTGTAGGAGACCGCGGCGCCCGCGGCGCGCAGGAGCTCGATCAGCTTCAGCGCGGGCGACTCGCGGACGTCGCCGACGTCGGCCTTGTACGAGACGCCGAGCAGGTGCACCCGGCTCGCCTTGAGCGAGCGCCCGGCGTCGTTGAGCGCGCGGGCGACCTTCTGGAAGCAGAAGGAGGGCATGTTCTCGTTGATCTTCCCGGCAAGCTCGACGAACTCCGTGTAGAAGTCGTACTCGCGCGCCTTCCAGGCGAGGTAGAAGGGATCGACGGGAAGGCAATGGCCGCCGAGGCCGGGTCCCGGCTTGAAGCTCATGAAGCCGAACGGCTTCGTCGCCGCCGCGTCGACGATCTCCCAGACGTCGAGTCCCATCCGGTCGCAGAGCTGGGCCAGCTCGTTGACGAGCGCGATGTTCACGGAACGGAAGACGTTCTCGAGCAGCTTCACCATCTCGGCCGCATCCGGGGAGGACACCGGCACGATCGTGTCGAGCGCGCGGCGGTAGAGGGCCGTCGCTCGCTCGGTGCACGCGGCCGTCACCCCGCCGACGACTTTCGGCGTGTTCCTCGTCGTCCAGTCGGCGCGGCCGGGATCGACGCGCTCGGGGCTGAAGGCGAGGAAGAAGTCCTCTCCGACCCGAAGGCCGCTCCGCTCGAGAATCGGCAGCAGCTTCTCCCGCGTCGTGCCGGGGTAGGTCGTCGACTCCAGCACCACGAGGTGGCCCGGTCGCAGCCGGGCGGCGATCTCCTCGGTCGCGCCGAGCACGGTCGAGAGGTCCGGCTCGCGGTTCCGCGTGAGCGGCGTAGGTAGCGCGACGAGGATCGCATCCGGCTCGGCGAGAGCGTCGTAGTCGCTCGTCGCCGTCAGCGCTCCGGAGGAGACGACGGGCGCGAGCACGCCGTCCGGCACGTCCTCGACGTAGCTCTCGCCCCGGCGCACGCCCTCGACCTTGCCCGGGTCGACGTCGAGGAGCACGACGCCGAGACCGGCCTCCGCGAAGACCGTCGCGAGCGGGAGCCCGACGTAGCCGGCACCGACGATCGCGACCTCCCGCTTCACTGGGAGCCCATCGTACAGAGCAGGTCTGCGATGCGATCGGCCGCCCGGCCGTCCCCGTAGAGCGGCGGCCGCTCCGCCGGCGCGGACGCCTCCGCGACCGCGGCCAGGATCAGCGCCGGGTCGTCGCCGGCGAGCCGGTTCCAGCCCGTCTCGACCGTCTCGACCCACTCGGTCGTCGTCCTGAGCGTCACGCACGGGACCCCGTACCAGTACGCCTCCTTCTGCACGCCCCCGGAGTCGGTGAGCACGAGGCGCGCCTGGGAGGCGAGCGCCGCGAAGTCGAGGTAGCCGGCCGGCGGTACGACCCGGACGTGCGTGCCGAGGGCGATCCCGTGGTAGGCGAGCGCGGCGGTCGTGCGCGGATGCGCCGGGAAGACGACCGGCTCCTGGAGCGCGTTCAGCGCCGAGGCGATCCGGGCCAGTCCCTCGCGCGCGGTGTTCGCCTCGCGGTGGAGCGTCAGCAAGAGGTAGCGGCCCGGCTCGACGCCGAGCTCCGCGAGCGCACGGGAGCGCTCGCGGGCGAGCGGCGCGAGGCGAAGGTTCGCGTCGAGCATCACGTCCCCGACCACGTGGACGCCTTCGGCGATCGCCTCGTCGGCGAGGTTCGCCGCGGCGAGCTTCGTCGGGCAGAAGAGGAGCGTCGAGACGCGATCGACGAGGATCCGGTTCCACTCCTCGGGCATCGTGCGGTCGAACGACCGCAGGCCCGCCTCGACGTGGGCGATCGGCGCTCCGACCTTGACCGCGGCGAGCGCGCCGGCGAGCGTCGAGTTCGTGTCGCCGTACACGAGCACCCAGTCCGGCTCCTCGCCGAGCACGGCCTGCTCGATCCCGGGCAGCATCCGCGCCGTCTGCCCCGCGTGCGTGCCGGAGCCGGCCTCCAGCCGGTAGGCCGGCGGGTCGAGGCCGAGCTCGTCGAAGAAGACCTGCGAGAGCTCGGGGTCGTAGTGCTGGCCCGTGTGGAGGACGATCTCCTCCGCCTTCCCGCGGAGGGCGAGCGAGACCGGCCCGGACTTGATGAACTGCGGCCGGTTGCCGACGACGGAGAGGACGCGCACGCCCCGGAGGTTACTTCCCGGGCTCCCCGACGAGCCGCCGGGAGCCTCCCCGGCGGCGTCTATACTGGCCACCCCAGGGCCGTTAGCTCAGCTGGTAGAGCAGGGGACTCTTAATCCCAAGGTCGCAGGTTCGAATCCTGCACGGCCCACTGCAGCTGCTCGATCCGGGCACCGTCGTGGGCCTCGTGCTCGCGGCGGTGCACCTCGGGGGGCTCTGCCAGGACCACCGGATCGAGGGAGGCGATTGCCACCTTCCGGGGATGCCGCTTCGTGGGCACGCGGCGATGCTGAGGCATGCCTCCGGAACGCCCGCAGGCCGTGCTCGAGATCGAGGACGAGGCGACGGCCGCCGTGCCTGCGCGCCTGCGCGACGCTCTGCTCTTCCGGGCCGCGGTGCGGGGTCTCCAGCTCGTCTGCATCCTCTACGCGGTCTTCCTCTGCTTCTGGATCTGGCTCGCCAAGGGCCTCGCAGTCTCGCTTCTGCTGGCCGACCCGGTCTTCTACACGTACTCCCTGCTCGTCACCTGCTACTGCCTTGCTCGCTTCGTCCTCGCGCCCTTCTACCGGCCGGTGCCGGACCGCGGCTACCGGCCCACTGTCTCGATCGTGATCCCGGCGTTCAACGAGGAGGAATGCATCGGGCTGACGATCGACGCGTGCTACGCGACCGACTACCCCGCCGACCGACTTCAGGTGGTCGTCGTCGACGACGGCTCGACCGACCGTACGTGGCAGCGGATCCTCGAGGCGAGGGAACGTCACCCGTCGCTCGTCTGCGTCCAGTTCTCGCACAACCGCGGCAAGCGCGCCGGCATGGCCGAGGGCATCCGCCGCTCGAGCGGCGAGATCTGCGTCTTCGTCGACTCCGACTCCGTCCTCGAGCGCGACGGCCTCGGCCAGCTGATGGCTCCGTTCGCCGACCCGCGCGTAGCGGGGGTTGTCGGCGCGGCAGAGGTGCTGAACAAGACCAGCAACTGGATCACGCGGATGCAGCAGGTGCGCTACTACGTCGCCTTCCGCGTGATCAAGGGATCCGAGTCCCTCTTCGGCGCGGTCACGTGCGCATCGGGCTGCTTCTCCGGCTACCGCCGCTCGGTCCTGCTGGACGTGCTCCCAACGTGGGAGCGCCAGACGTTTCTCGGCCGCCGAGCAACGTACGGCGACGATCGTGCGCTCACGAACTACGTGCTTCGTAACCATCGCGTCGTCTACCAGTCGAGTGCCCGTTGCCACACCCTCGTCCCGACGACGATGCGGCGCTTCCTCGTGCAGCAGCTCCGCTGGAAGAAGAGCTGGCTTCGCGAGTCGCTGCACGTCGTCCGCTTCATTTGGCGCAAGCATCCACTCGCCGCCGTGCTTACGTACATGAGCGTCTTCTTCCCGTGGGCGGCGCCGTTCGTGATCGTCCACTCGCTGCTCTGGCGCACTGTCGACGGCGGCGACCCGCTCTTCTACCTGATGGGCGCCTACGTCATGGCGCTCCTCTACTCGCTCTACTACGCGGTGGCGCGGCGCAGCCCGCTTTGGTTCCACGGCCTCTCGTTCGTGGCCGTGTACGTCTCGTTCCTCGTCTGGCAAACGTACTACGCGCTCCTCACCCTTCGCAATACGGGTTGGGGCACCCGGGCCTCCTCACACCACGAGGACCAGGGTGACGTGCTCGTCGTTGGTGCCGAACACCTCGACGAAGCTCCTGCGGCATGAGCGCGCGAACCCGGCGGAAGTGGCTTCTCGAGGCGGTGCTCGGCGTGGCCATGCTGCCGCTCTCGGTCGTTCCGATCTACCTCTACCTGACGCGAACCGACGACGGGTATCTCATGTACCTGCGGGGTCGCTACGCGCTCGCAGCGCCCGGCACCCCCGAGCTCGACGACGGCGAGCTGCAGATCGCGCTCGAGGCGAGACGGCGGCTGCGGGCGATCCACGGCATCCCGGTGCTCGTCTACCACGGGATCGGCAAGAGCGCGACGGACAGCTCGGACGCCCGGTTCGTGATCTCGCGCGAGCGGTTCGCCGAGCACATGCGGACGCTTCGCTGGGCGGGGTACGAGCCCGTCACCACCCGGCAGCTCGCCCTCTACCTGACCGCCGACCCGGCAGCCGACGACCTTCCGCTCGAGGACATCCTCGGGCTGCCGCGCCGCCCCGTGCTGATCACCTTCGACGACGGCCGTGCCGACGCGCTCATCCAGGCCGATCCGATCCTTCGGGACACAGGCATGCGCGCGACCATGTTCGTGATCGGAGGCAAGGCGGAGGCGGGGAGCTTCTACTACGAGAGCATCGGCGCTCTCGCCGACCGGGCGGCCAGTGGGCGCTGGGAGCTCGCCAACCATACGTATGATCTCCACGAGCTCGAGCGCACGGATGGCGGAAACGTCTCCGCGCTCGTCCGGCGCACGCCGGAGGAGACGCTGCTCGCCTACCGCCGGCGGGTCGCGACCGACCTCTACCGTGCGCAGGACCTGCTCGAGAAGCGCACCGGGCTTCGTCCCGTGGCATTCGCCTACCCCTTTGGCGACTGGGGGGCGCAGGCCGGGGACGACGTGGCGGCGACGCTCCAGGGCCTCCTCGAGCAGGAGTTCGAGCTTGCGTTCGACCAAGACGACCAGGACGCCTGGCGCCCTGTACTTCCGGGTGACCCGGCGATGCACGTCCATCGTCTGCAGGTGATGGATTGGTCGGGCCCTGCGCTGCTCGAGCGACTCGAGCGCGGTGCGGCCCTGGCGGATGCGGTGTACGAGGAGCGGGGGCTCGGCTACCGCTACTCGGAGCTCGAGCTTGCGTACGCAGCTGCCCGGACGGTGTGCCCACTACCCTCGAGCGAGCCGGTGCGCCGACGCGATGACCTCGGAGGAGAGAAGCTGATCGCTCTCACGTTCTCGGGCGGGCCCTCCGTCTTCACCCCGCGAGTGGCCGACGCACTCGAGGACTACGGTGCGGACGCGACGTTCTTCGTCTCCGCTGACCGGGTTGCCGGTCACGAGCTGCTGCTTCGCCGGCTGCTCGTCGAGGGGAACGAGCTCGCGAACGGCGCGCTGAGCTCGCCCGGCCTCGAGTTCGCTTCCGATGCGCAGGCGGCCACGGAGCTCGACGCAACGAGCGAGGCGATCGCGTCCGCGACCGGGGACGACCCCTGCCTGGCCAGGGCGCCGTTCGAAGCAGGGGCCGAGCACCTTGCCAGGATCGCAGCCGATCGAGGGCTGACGACCGTGCTCTGGTCGGTCGACCCGCAGGACTACGCGGGCCGGACTCCGGACGAGATCGCCGCGGCCGTGCTCGATGCTGCGGCCCCCGGCGAGATCGTCCTCCTCCACGACGGAGGTGACGACGACCGGTCGTCCACCGTGCAGGCGCTGCCCCGTGTTCTCGAAGGCCTGGTCGCCCGTGGGTACCGTGTCGTCACGGTCTCCGAGCTCCTGCGGGCAGAGTTTCCCGCTCCGGAGGGTGGTACGGGGCGAGACCATCGCGGAGACGTCGAGCCGCGTGAGGAGCCAGAGCCCTTCCTGTTCGCGAGCTACAGCCCTGAGTCAGCGGCTGGGACGGAACCCAGCCCAGAGTCTTCACCTGCGCAAGGCGGACGATCCGGACGGGACGCGTCTCCGCCGCGCAGCGAGCCTGCGAATGGCGATAGCACTCCCGAAGACCCGCAGCCGCCGCCCGCCACGGCCGCTCAGCCTGATGCCCCGACGTCCTCGATCTCCAGCCCTGGGTCGGATCCGAAGCGGGACCCATCCTCGCCGAGCACGCCGCCAGCGGAGCCGCCGAGCGGCGGGTCGGGCAGTGGCGGCAGCGGCGGCGGGAACGGGAGCGGCGGCGGGAACGGGAACGGGAGCGGCGGCGGGAACGGGAACGGGAGCGGCGGCGGGAACGGGAACGGGAGCGGCGGCGGGAACGGGAAC
>JBBILK010000101.1:0-8511 GCA_037444965.1 Actinomycetota bacterium
TTTTTTCGGGATGAAGACCTGGAACGCAAAACCTGCCGACGTCGAGCGCCGCTGGTACGTCGTCGACGCCGAGGGCGAGACCCTCGGCCGGCTCGCGACCCGCATCGCGGACGCCCTTCGCGGCAAGCGGAAGCCCGGCTACACCCCGCACGTCGACACGGGCGACTTCGTCGTCGTCGTCAACGCGGAGAAGATCGCGGTCACCGGGAAGAAGCTCGAGCAGAAGCGGTACTACCGTCATTCCGGGTATCCCGGCGGGTTGCGCTCGCGAACGCTCGCGGCCGAGCTCGAGCGGCGGCCCACCGAGGTGATCCGGAAGGCGGTCAAGGGCATGATGCCGCGGAACCGCCTCGGCCGGGCGCAGCTCGGCAAGCTGAAGGTCTACGCGGGACCCGGCCACCCCCACGAGGCGCAGCAGCCCGAGCCGCTCCCGGGTCAGAGCCGCAGGACGGAGGCAGAGTGAGCGAGATCGCCCAGTACCGGGGCACGGGCAAGCGCAAGACGTCGGTCGCACGGGTGATCCTTCGTCCGGGCGACGGCTCGACCTGGATCAACGGTCGCTCTATCGACGCCTACTTCCCGCGCGAGACGCTGCGGTCGGCGGCGCTCTCGCCGCTCCGCGTCGCCGGGCTGGAGGGACGGTTCGACGTCTGGGCCCGCCTGAACGGCGGCGGTGTCTCGGGCCAGGCGGGAGCGCTCCGTCACGGCATCGCGCGGGCTCTCGTCGAGGCCGATCCGAACCTACGCGTGCCGCTCAAGCGCGAGGGCTTCCTCACTCGCGACGCGCGTGTCGTCGAGCGGAAGAAGGCCGGGCTGAAGAAGGCCCGGAAGCGGCCGCAGTTCTCGAAGCGCTAGCAGCGAGCCACCCGGGTGGCTCGCCGTTACTTCGGCACTGACGGGGTTCGCGGAATCGTCGGGGAAGACCTGACGCCCGGTCTGGTCGAGCGGCTGGGCCGTGCCTTCGCCCTCTGGAGCTCCGGCAGCACCGTCTTCGTCGGTCGTGACACGCGGCCGTCGGGACCGGCCCTCGAGGCGGCCCTCGCCGCGGGCCTGGTCTCGGGCGGCTCCGACGTCCTCCTCGGCGGCGTGCTGCCGACGCCCGCGGTCGCGTTGCTCGCCGAGGAGGCGGGCGCGGTCGTCTCGGCCTCGCACAACCCGGCCGAGTACAACGGCGTCAAGTTCTTCGCCGAGGCGACGAAGCTCACGGACGCCGAGGAGGAGGCGGTCGAGGCCCTGCTCGACGAGCCGGGGTCGGGGAGCGGCGCCGTTCACCCGGTCGAGGGATCCGCGGAGCGGTACGTGGAGCTCGTGTGCGAGCGATTCGGCCGCCCGCTCGACGGGCTGCGGGTCGCCGTCGACTGCGCGAACGGGGCCCTCTCCGGGATCGCGCCCGAGGCGCTCCGCCGGCTCGGCGCAACGGTGACGGCACTCGCTGCAAGCGGCGACGGCCGCCTGATCAACACCGGCTGTGGCGCGACCGACCTCTCGCTCCTCTCGGGTGTCGCGCGGGAGGAGCGAATCGACCTCGGCGTCGCGTTCGACGGTGACGGCGACCGCATGCTGGCCGTCGACTCGAGCGGGCGCGAGCTCGACGGCGACCAGATCCTCGCCGTGCTCGCGCTGCACCTCGGCGTCGACCTGGTGGCCGTCACGTCGATGACGAACCTCGGCTTCCACGACCTGATGGCCGAGCGCGGCGTTCGGGTCGTGACGACCGACGTCGGCGACCGGTACGTGCTCGAGGCACTCAGGCGGGAGGGCGGCGTGCTCGGCGGCGAGCAGTCGGGGCACGTCATCTACCTCGACGGCCACGTCAGCGGCGACGGGCTCGCGGCGGCGCTCCTGCTCTGCGGTGCGCTCGTCACGAGCGGACAGACGCTCGCCGACGCGGCCGCCGTGATGTCCCGCTGGCCCCAGGCGAAGACGAACGTGCCCGTGCGCGTGAAGGCGCTTCCGGCGGCCCTCGCCGACCGGGTCGATGCCCTGAACGGGGAGCTCGCCGGTCGCGCGCGAGTCCTCGTGCGCCCGTCCGGGACGGAGCCCGTCGTACGCGTCCTCGCGGAGGCGGAGAGCGAGCAGGAAGCCCGCGACCTCTGTGCTAGGATGGCGGCGCTCGTGCGGCAAGAGCTCGGCTGATCGCAAGAAAACGGCGGCGCCGAGCTCATCGTCGTTAGAAGGAGCTCCGGAACCCGTAGGAACCGCGAGGAGGTCTGAAGTTCGCCTTCGCGCTTGCCGACACAGGCAGAAGCGCCTAGAACGTGAGAGAGGGGGGCCTTCGGAGTGTGCGGGATCATCGGATATGTCGGCGCGAGACAGGCGAAGGGCCTGATCTTGCAGGGACTCGAGCGGCTCGAGTACCGCGGCTACGACTCGGCCGGCATCTGCCTCCTCGAGTCCGCGGGCCCGGACTTCACCCGAGCGGTCGGCAATCTCTCCAACCTGAAGGCCGTCGCTGGCGGCAACGGATCGGGAGCGACCACCGGTATCGGTCATACGCGCTGGGCGACCCACGGCCGGGTCAGCGAGGCGAACGCGCATCCGCTCACGGGCTGCACCGACTGCGTCGCCGTCGTCCTGAACGGAATCGTCGAGAACTTCCGCGACCTGCGCGAGAGTCTCGAGGCCGAGGGCCACACCTTCTCGTCCGAGACCGACGCCGAGGTCGTCGCCCACCTCGTCGAGCGCCACTACTCGACCGACCTGGTCGCAGCCGTCCGGGCCGCGTACGGCGAGCTCGAGGGCCACTTCGCGTTCGTCGTCACCCACTGCGACCACCCGGGTCTGCTCGTCGGCGCGCGCTACCACTGTCCCCTCGTGGTCGGCCTCGGCGACGGCGAGACGTTCCTCGCCTCGTCGATCAGCGCGTTCCTGCGTGAGACCCGCCAGGTCAAGCTGATCGAGAACGGCGAGGTCGTGGCGGTTTCCGCGGACGGCGCCCGGTTCTTCGCGCTCTCCGGCGAGGAGGTCGATCGCGAGGAGACGGAGGTCGACTGGGACGACGAGGCCGCCGAGAAGCAGGGGTACGAGACGTTCATGCTCAAGGAGATCTACGAGCAGCCCGAGGCGATCGCCGAGACGATCGGCGAGCGTGTCCGGCACGGGCGTCTCGAGCTCGAGGACATCGGGCTCTCGGACGAGGAGCTCCTGCACCTGCGGCGCATGGTCGTGATCTCCTGCGGAACCTCGTACCACGCTGGCCTCGTCGGCCGCTACGTGATCGAGGAGTGGGGCCGCGTCCCGACCGAGCCCGACATCGCGAGCGAGTGGCGGTACCGAAACCCGGTGCTCACGCGCGACACGCTCGTGCTCGGGATCTCCCAGTCCGGCGAGACCGCCGACACGCTGGCCGCGATGCGGCTCGCGCGCGAGAAGGGCGCTCACACGCTCGGGATCACGAACATGATGGGCTCGCAGCTCACGCGGGAGGTCGATCGCGTTCTCTACACGCGGGCCGGGCTCGAGATGGGGGTCGCGGCGACGAAGACGTTCACGGCGCAGGTGACGCTCATGTACCTGCTCGCGCTGCGCCTCGCCGAGGCGCGCGGGACGCTGCCTCCGGAGCAGATCCGCTCCCTCCTCGCCGAGGTGCGCGCGCTGCCCGAGAAGGTCGCCTCCTTCCTCGGAGCCGACCACCCGATCGCCGAGGTCGCGGAGCGGCACTACCGGAAGCCGTTCTTCCTCTACCTCGGCCGGCACATCGGTCTGCCCGTCTGCCTCGAGGGTGCGCTCAAGCTGAAGGAGATCTCCTACATCCCGACCGAGGCGTACTCGGCCGGCGAGATGAAGCACGGGCCGATCGCGCTCCTCGACGAGACGACGCCGGTCGTCTGCGTCGCCACCGACTCGGACATCTACGACAAGGTGATCTCGAACGTGCAGGAGTGCCGCGCGCGCGGCGCCGCCGTGATCGCGATCGCCACCGACGGGAACGAGGACATCCAGCACCACGCCTCGGACGTCATCTACGTGCCGCGGACGCACCCGTTCCTGCAGGCGGCGCTCGCGGTCGTCCCGCTCCAGCTGCTCGCGTACAGGATCGCGCGCCTGCGCGGCCTGAACGTCGACCAGCCGAGGAACCTCGCGAAGACCGTCACCGTCGAGTAGCGGCTGCGCCCCACTCGACGGTGTTAGGTCGGCTGGCCCGGTCACCGCCGCCCACGAGCGGCTTGCCGCGGCGGCGAATCGTGACGCTTTCGGCGCGGGAGCTCGTGCTCGCGCCGGCCCTCTTCGAGTTCATCGCCGCCTCGTGACGTTCGACATCCCCCGATCGCTGGCCCGGGTCCCACCGGGAAGCTCGTACTCCAGGGCAGTGCTATCATGATGTCATGCGACGTATCATGATTCAGGCCGACGAGGGGCTGCTCGAGCGCGCGCGTCGGCGTGCGGCCGAGCGCGGGGTCTCGATCGCGCAGATCGTCCGGGAGGCGCTCGAGAAGGAGCTGGGCGTGCGCCAGCCTCCCCTGACCTGCGTCGGGGTCTTCAGATCGGAGACGGGCGACCTGTCGCGGCGGGCGAGCGAGGACGAGTTCGAGCCTGAGCCGTGGCGCTCGTGATCGATACAGGGCCGATCGTCGCGTTGCTCGACGCGAACGACGAAGCGCA
This sequence comes from Actinomycetota bacterium, assembly GCA_037444965.1. Classification (GTDB taxonomy): domain Bacteria; phylum Actinomycetota; class Thermoleophilia; order Gaiellales; family Gaiellaceae; genus JBBILK01. The sequence continues at coordinate 4,603 of JBBILK010000101.1, forward strand.
CGAGGCCTGTACCGCGCTTCTGTCCTCGACGGACGAGTGGCGGGTGATTCCCTCGCCCGTGCTGCCCGAGGTCGATGCCCTCTGCCGGCGGTACCAGGCTCAGGAGGCATTCGCCAGGCTGCTCGGAGACGTCCGGCGAGGAGCGATGCTCGTCGAGGACCTGCTGCCCGAGGACTACGAGCGCGTCCTGGAGCTCCTCGCGGCGTATCGTGACCTCCGGGTCGGGTTCGTCGACGCCGCGGTGCTCGCGATCGTCGAGCGCCTCGGCGAGCAGAAGCTCGCGACTCTCGACCACCGCCACTTCGGGGCGATGCGCCCGCGCCACGTCGAGGCGCTCGAGCTCCTTCCCGCGTAGACTCGGACCTCCGTTGGCGGCGGTTCTCCTCGATATCGACGGGGTGCTGCTCGTCTCCGGGGCGGCGATCCCGGGCGCGCCCGAGGCCGTGCGGCGGTTGCGTGTTGACGGCCACCGGCTGCGACTGGTCACGAACAACACCATCCGTGCGCGGGCGCGGCTCGCCGAGGAGCTCCGCGAGGCCGGCTTCGACGTCGCCGAGGACGAGATCGAGACGACGCCGCTCGCGGCCGGCCGGCTGCTCGCCGGCCTGCGCGTGCTCCCGCTGACCGCTGCTGCGATCCACGCCGACCTCGAGCGCTTCGTCACCCTGGTCGAGCGTAACGCCGACGTCGTTCTCGTCGGGGGCGCGGAGGAGACCGAGGAGACCGCCCGCATCTACGCCTACGACGCGCTCAACCGGGCCTTCGCGGAGCTCCAGCGCGGCGCCCGTCTCGTCGCGCTCCACAAGAACCGCTGGTGGCAGACGGCGGCGGGCCCGCAGCTCGACGGCGGCGCCTTCGTCGCCGGGCTCGAGTACGCGGCGGGCGTCGAGGCCGAGGTGGTGGGTAAGCCGAGCCGCGCCTACTTCGAGGCCGCGCTCGGGGCGCTCGGAATCACCGCTGCAGAGGCGACGATGGTCGGCGACGACGTCGAGACCGACGTCGGCGCCGCGATCAGGCTCGGGCTGCGCGGCGTGCTCGTCCGGACCGGGAAGTTCCGCGAGGAGAGCCTCGCCGCCGCCGATCCGAGACCGGATGCCGTCATCGAGTCCGTCGCGGAGCTCGCCGACTGGCTCAGCCGGGGAGACAGCCGGGAAGCCTGAAGCTCACGATCCGCGTCGCCCAGCTCCCTTCGCTCGTCTCCGGGTAGTACTGGCCCGTGTACCAGAACGTGCAGTCGTCGAGGGGGTCGAGGGTGAGCGCGCCGTAGTCACCCCAGCGGTTCCCGCCGCCCGTCTGGACGCCGCCGCCCTCGATCAGGGTTCCTTCGCCGAGCGCGAGCGTGCCGGGCGGGTCGTCCGGGCGGCGGGCCGCGTAGCGGATCGAGGGGTTCGTGTCCGGGCCCGCGACGACGTACGCCACGGCGAGGTTGCCCGCGGCGTCCATCGCCGCCGAGCCGAGCCAGCGGGCGCTGCCGTCGTCGGGAGCGAAGGTGCCTTGCTGGGCGACCTGCCAGCCGGCAGCGTCTCGGCGGAGCTCGTACCAGCGGACGCCTGCGCGGTCGGCGCCGTCGACGTCCACCGTGTGCGTCAGCACAACGACGTCGTACCCGTCCGCCCGTCGGAACGCCGCCCGGTTCATCGGGCGGTCGGAGATGATGTCGAGCGGCTCGCCGCCCTCGGGGACGGCGGCGCACGCGGACACGTAGTCGCAGAGGTTCGAGTCGAACGCGGCGACGGGCACCCGGCTCAGCGAGGCGACGGCGGTGCGGCGCTCGAAGTTGGCCCGCAGCTCGAGCACGAGCAGCGCGTCCTCGACCATCTCCTCCTCGTACCAGCCGTCGTCGTCGAAGCTGACGAAGACCGCCGGCTCGTCCGTGCCGGGGAGCTGCGTACCGTCGGCGTCGGCCGGCAGCCAGATGTGCCCGGACTCCTCGAGCAGCCTGGCGACGCGGGGGGCGCGGTCGCAGGCGAGCAGACGGTCGCGCTCCAGCACGAGGAGCTGGCTGATCGCCCGCTTGTTACGGAACGTGTTCGCCGATACGACGTAGGCGTTGCCCCAGACGCCCAGCTTCGGGTAGTCGTAGAACTCGGCGTCGTCGTACTTGACGAAGCTGACGCACCAGTCCGCGAGCGGGTCGGAGCTCCGCGACACGGCGATGCAGGAGTAGGAGGGGCCGGTGGGCTCGGACGTCGCGTCGAGCGGGAACGCGAACTGGGTGAGCACCCAGCGGCCGGCGAACTGGTCGTAGACGACGACGGGATCGCCCCGGTTGTAGCGGGCGCACGGGTGCTGGGCGCCGAGCTGGGAGAAGAGCGCGTTGCCGGGTAGCGGGCTGCCGAGCAGCGCCTCGCCCTGACGGTCGTAGACCTGCAGGCCGGAGTTCACCCACTCCACGTAGTGCTCGGCGCCGATGTCGCCGATCGCGTCCGGAGGGCAGCAGATCGCGACCTCGCCGTCGTAGCGGATGCCCTCGAACGCCGAGAGGGGGCCTTCGAGGACGGACTCGGCCGGGCCCCGGTCGAGGACCGGGTCGAGCTCCGGCTCGGGCGCGGGCGCTCTGATCCGGAAGCGGCCGACGCTGTCCTCGACCTCGCTCTCCTCTCCCTCACCCGGAGGCGCTTGTGCCGCGACCTCCTCGAGCTCGCCCAGGCCCGGCGAGACCACGGGCTCGGCGCCGGTCCTGACCTCGGCCCCCCCGACCTCCTGCAGGGCCGTCGTGCTCGGCGGGCGGACCGTCTCGACCGGAGCGATCGTGCCCGCCGGCTCCGCCGCCGGGCCCGCAGGTGGCTGATCCTCCCCGCACCCGGCGCCCAGCCAGACCGTCAGGGCAACCGCCGCGAATCCGGCGATCCACCGCATTCCCATGGAACGGTACTGGAGGGCGCTGAGGTGGGCAAGGGGCCGCGTGGCGGCCGCGGCCGGCCGTACAATCGAGCGCCCGATGAGGATCGGCGTCGACCTGATCGAGATCGCCCGCATCGAGGCCGCGCTCGCGCGGTACCGGGGGTTCCGTGAGCGGGTCTTCACGGAAGCGGAGCGCGCCTACTGCGACTCCAAGCCCCACCCGGCCCAGCACTACGCGGCCCGCTTCGCCGGCAAGGAGGCGGTGGGAAAGGCGCTCGGCTGCGGCGTGCGCTTCACATGGCGCGAGATCGAGATCGCGGGGCGGCCGAAGCCCGAGGTCCGCCTCTCCGGGAAGACGAAGGCGTGGGCGGAGCGGATCGGGGCCGGCGAGATCGACCTCTCGATGACGCACTCGAGGGAGCTCGCGGCCGCGATCTGCGCGATCGCCGAGCCCCGGGCGGACGGATGAGCTGGGCGGAGCCGCTCTACTCCGCCTCCGAGCTGCGGGAGGCCGAGGAGACCTACGAGGGGCCGACGCTCGAGTTGATGGAGCGGGCAGGAGCCGCTGTTGCCGGGGCAATCCTTCGCCGCTATCCGGACGCTCGGCGCGTCTCGGTCTGGTGCGGCGGAGGGAACAACGGCGGCGACGGCCTCGTCGTCGCGCGCCTGCTGCACCAGGCGGACAGGGAGGTCGCAGCTGTCCTCCTGGCCGACGAGAGCCGGCTCAGGGGCGACCCGGCGGAGAACCTGCGCCGCGCGCGGGAGGCCGGCGTCCGCCTCGGGGACAGCGACGGCCCTGCGGACGTGGTCGTCGACGCGCTCTTCGGCACCGGCTTCTCCGGGGCTCCCAGGCGCGAGGCGGCGGAGGCGATCGAGACGATCAACGGGTCGGAGGCGCCGGTCGTGGCGGTCGACGTCCCGTCCGGCGTCGACGCCTCCACGGGCGAGGTCGCCGGCGCGGCGGTCGAGGCGGACGTGACGGTCACGTTTCACGGCCACAAGCTCGGTCTGGCGATCGCGCCGGGCCGGTTCCACGCCGGCGAGGTCGAGGTGGCCGGAATCGGT
>JBBILK010000102.1:0-8500 GCA_037444965.1 Actinomycetota bacterium
CGTGGCGCTCGTCGGGCTCGCCGACGACCTCTGGAGCGGGCCCGAGCGCGGCTTCGGCGCTCACCTCCGGACTGGGCGGACGACGGGGGTGCTGAAGCTCGTCGCGATCCCGGCTCTCGGCTTCGCGGCGACCGGCTCGGCGAGCGGGGCGCTTGCCGTCGCGCTCGCCGCGAACGCGGTCAACCAGCTCGACACGGCGCCGGGGCGGGCTGCGAAGGCGTTTCTCGCAGCCGCGCTCCTGCTTCCCGGGAGCGCCGCCCGCCGCTACGCGGGACCGGCCGTCCTGCTCCTTCCCTACGATCTGCGCGAGCGGGTGATGCTGGGCGACGCGGGATCGAACGCGATGGGGGCCGTGCTAGGCTTGAGCCTCGTGGCCCGTCTCACCTCCCGGCGGCGCTGGACGGCCGTGGGTTTCCTGGCCGGGCTGAACCTCCTCGGCGAGCGCGTCTCCCTCGGCCGGCTGATCGAGGCGACGCCCGTGCTGCGAGAGCTCGATCGAGCGGGCAGGATCGCACCGTGAGCGAGCGGCCGAAGAAGTACGTGTTCGTCACCGGCGGCGTCGTCTCGTCGCTCGGCAAGGGCATCACCGCCGCCTCGCTCGGCGCGCTCCTGAAGGCCCGCGGTCTCCGCGTCCAGGTGCAGAAGTTCGACCCCTACCTGAACGTCGACCCGGGCACGATGAGCCCCTACCAGCACGGTGAGGTGTTCGTGACCGAGGACGGCGCCGAGACCGACCTCGACATCGGCCACTACGAGCGCTTCGTCGACGAGAACCTCTCCCGCAACGCGAACCACACGTCCGGATCGATCTGGTACGCGGTCATCCGCCGGGAGCGCAAGGGCGACTACCTCGGCTCGACCGTTCAGGTGATCCCGCACATCACGAACGAGATCAAGGACCGGATCCGGCGGGTCGCGGAGACGAGCGACTGCGACGTCGTCATCTCCGAGATCGGCGGCACCGTCGGCGACATCGAGTCGCTGCCCTACCTCGAGGCGATCCGCCAGTTCCGGCGCGAGGTGGGCGCGGACAACGTCATCTACGTGCACGTCACCCTCGTGCCGTTCATCGACGCGGCCGGCGAGCTGAAGACGAAGCCGACCCAGCATTCCGTCAACGAGCTCCGCCGGATCGGCGTCCATCCCGACATCGTCGTCTGCCGCTCTCACGACGGCCTCTCGCGCGACATCCGGGAGAAGATCGCGCTGTTCGCGGACATCGACGCGAAGGCGGTGATCTCGAACACCGACGTCGAGGACGTGTACCTCGTCCCCGCGGCGCTCCACGAGGAGGGCCTCGACGAGCTCGTCTGCGAGAAGCTCGCGCTCGGGTGCGCGCCGGCCGACCTGAGCGCGTGGGACGCGCTCGCCGAGCGCGTTCGCTCCCGCAGGGGCGAGGTCGAGATCGCGCTCGTCGGGAAGTACGTCAAGCTCCAGGACGCCTACCTCTCGGTCGCGGAGGCGCTGAAGCACTCGGGGATCCACCACGGCGCGAGCGTCCGCCTGCGCTGGGTCGACGCGGAGGGGATGAGCCCCGAGGACGCCCTGCGCGAGCTGACGAGCGCCGACGGCATCCTCGTCCCGGGCGGCTTCGGCGGCAGGGGCATCGAGGGCAAGATCCTCGCCGCGCGGGTCGCCCGCGAGAACGGCGTCCCCTACCTCGGGGTCTGCCTCGGCATGCAGGTCGCGGTCGTCGAGTTCGCCCGCCACGTCTGCGGGCTCGAGGGCGCGAACTCGAGCGAGTTCGACCCCGAGACGCCGTACCCGGTGATCGACCTCCTGCCGGAGCAGAAGGAGATCGAGGACCTCGGAGGGAGCATGCGCCTCGGCGCAGATCCGGTCGACCTCGTCGAGGGCACGAAGGCGTACGCGGCCTACGGCGAGACGCCGATCTACGAGCGCCACCGCCACCGCTACGAGGTGAACAACCACTTCCGGCCGCAGCTCGTCGAGGCGGGGCTCGTCGTCTCGGGCACCTTCCAGGAGGGGCGGCTCGTCGAGGTGATCGAGCTCACCGACCATCCCTGGTTCGTCGCGAGCCAGTTCCACCCGGAGTTCAAGTCGCGCCCGACCCGCCCGGCGCCGCTCTTCCGGGACTTCGTCGGCGCGGCGGTCGCGCGGCGGCGAGCGCGCGAGCCCGTCGCCGTGGCCGGGTAGTCACCGCGGCCAGGAGACCCAGCCGTCGATCTCCACCCCGCGTGAGCGGCATCCCCCGGGTCTCCGGCTCCGGCGGCGGAAGGGGCTCGAAGAGGGCCGCGAGCGAAGTCTAGAATCCGTCGCCGTGCCGCCCGAGCCCGTTTCGGACGTCCTCGCGCTCTTCACGGAGCTCGCCGCCGTCCCGAGCCCGTCCGGGCAGGAGCACGAGGTCGCGCGGCTCGTCCGCCGCTACCTGCGCGACCTCGGGCTCGAGGTCGAGGAGGACGACGCCGGTCCGCGGATCGACTCGACGAGCGGCAACCTGCTCGCGCGGATCGAGCCGACCGGCCCGGACGGCGGGGTGCCGATCTTCTTCTGCGCGCACCTCGACACCGTGCCGCCGGACGGCCCGCTCGAGCCGGTCGTCGAGAACGGCATCGTGCGCAACGCGGGCGGAACGATCCTCGGTGCCGACAACAAGGCGGCCGTCGCCGCCATGCTCGAGGGAGCCCGGCGGGTGCTTGCCGAGAACCGGCCCCATGCGGGCATCGAGCTCCTGTTCACGATGCGCGAGGAGACGGCGTGCCTCGGCGCCGGCGCGTTCGACACCAGCCGCCTGCGAGCCCGGGCAGGCTTCGTCTACGACCACGCCGCTCCGATCGGCGACGTCGTGGTCGCCGCCCCGTACCAGCGGGAGATCGACGTCGTGTTCCGCGGCCGCTCGGCGCACGCCGGCATCAACCCCGAAGACGGGCGCTCGGCGATCCAGGCGGCCGCGCGGGCGATCGCCGACCTCCGGCTGGGGCGCCTGGACGAGGAGACGACCGCGAACGTGGGGCTGATCGACGGAGGCACCGCTCGCAACGTCGTGGCCGAGCGCTGCTCGCTCGTCACCGAGGCGCGCTCGCGCGACGAGGCCAAGCTCGGCGAGCTCGTCCAGGAGATGCTCGACACCTTCGCGTTCGCCGCCGCGGTCTGCGACTGCGAGGTCGAGACCCGCGTCGACGAGCTCTATCGCGGCTACCGGCTGGCCGGCGACAATCCTGCGCTCCGGCTCGCGTTCGCGGGCCTCGAGCGCGCAGGCTTCCCACCCCGCGGGGTCGAGGTCGGCGGCGGCGCCGACGCGAACGTCTTCAACGCCCGCGGCCTGCCCTGCGTCGTGCTCGCGAACGGCATGGCGAACATCCACAGCCCCGACGAGCAGATCTCGGTCGCCGACCTCGAAGCGATGGTCGACGTGACGGTCGCGATCGTCGAGTCGGCGCGGGCCGTCTCCCAGGCATGCCGCTGAGCCTCCGGAGGGGGCAGGTAACCGCCGTCGTCCAGCGCGAGCGAGGGCTCGTTCGGCTCGAGGTGGACGACCGGCCGTGCGTCGCCTACCCACGGCTCACCGGCCCGGTCGCGCTCGGGGACGAGGTGATCGTGAACACCCAGGCCCGCGAGCTCGCCCTCGGGTCGGGCGGCTTCGACATCCTCTACGCGAACCTGACCCGGGGCCTGGGGCTTGCGCCCGACCCCGGCGCCCACGTCGTCAAGCTTCCGTACACCCCGCTCCAGGCGGCGGTCCCGCACGTCGAGGAGCACGGCCTCGAGCAGCGGGGCCTGGACGGACTGCCCGTCGTCTGCTGCACGCTGCACAGCCAGCTCGCCCCGGCGTGCGCAGGTATCGGCCCGGGCGCTCGCGTCGCCTACCTCCAGCTCGCGGGCGGCGCCCTGCCGGTCTCGCTCTCGGATGCGGTCCGGTCGTTGAAGCGAGCCGGGCTGCTCGAGATCGCGGTGGCGGTCGGCTCGTGCGTCGACGGTGATGCCGCCTGCGTCTCGGCCCCGGCCGCGCTCACCTGGGTGGCCGCGGAAGGCTTCGACCTCGCCGTCTGCGCGATCGGGCCCGGCATCGTCGGCACCGCGAGCTTCCTCGGCCACGGCGGCCTCGCCGCCGTCGAGGCGGCGAACGCGGCGAGCGCGCTCGGCGGCAGGCCGATCCTGGCGCCGCGCGTGTCGGAGGCGGACGAGCGGGGCCGCCACCGGGGTCTGTCGCACCACGCCCGGGCGGTCGTCGAGCTCGCCCTCGGCGAGCTGACCGTTGCCTGGCCGGAGGGGCTCGAGCAGCCGGCCGAGCTCGACCGCGTCGAGCCGGTCGACGTGGAGGGCTGGCAGGACGCCTGCGCCGGGCTCCCGCTCGAGTCGATGGGGCGCGGCCCCGCCGACGATCCCTGGTTCTTCGCGGCGGCCTTCGCAGCCGGCCGGCTGGCGCGGAGCCTCGTGCCGTGAGGCCCGAGCGCTCCGAGACCGTGTTCGCCGGCCGCTACCTGAGCGTCCTGCGGGAGCGCTGGGACGGGCGCGACCGCGAGATCGTCGTTCGCCCCGAGGTCGTCGCGGTCGTCGCCGTCGACCTCGAGGAGCACGTGACGCTCGTCCGCCAGCTGCGGCCGCCGGCCCGGCGCGAGGTGCTCGAGATCCCCGCCGGGCTGGTCGAGCCCGGCGAAGGCCTGCTCGAGACCGCGCGGCGGGAGCTCCGCGAGGAGACCGGCCTGCACGGCGGCCGGTGGCGCACCGGCACGGCCTTCTGGACGACCCCGGGCTTCGCGCGCGAGCGGGTGCACCTCTTCTTCGCGGACGGCCTCGAGCCCGGCGAGGCGACGCCCGACGAGGGCGAGGTGCTCGAGCTGGTTCGCTGGCCGGTCGGCGAGATCGAGGCACGTCTCGGGGAGGTCGAGGACGCGAAGACGCTGATCGGGCTGCTCCTGTACCTGGCGGACAGGGGATAGCACGGGCGGTTGTCCGCGGCGGCCAGCCGCCCTCCCGGTACGCTTGGGCCGCCGTGCGAGTCGGCGTCGTCACCGAGCTCAAGGCGGACGAGCATCGCGTCGCGCTCGCACCCGCCGGCGCGGGCGAGCTCGTCGGGCGCGGCCACCAGGTCCTCGTCGAGCAGGGGGCGGGGGAAGGCAGCGCGTTCCCGGACGCGGCCTACGTCGCGGCGGGCGCTCGCGTGGTCTCCGCGGACGAGGTGTGGGCCGAGTCGGAGCTCCTCCTCAAGGTGAAGGAGCCGCTCCCGGAGGAGTACGGGCGGCTCCGCGAGGGTCTCACGCTGTTCACCTTCCTCCATCTCGCAGCCGACGAGACGCTGACGCAGGCGCTCGTCTCGAGCGGCGCCACGTGCATCGCGTACGAGACGGTGCAGACTGCGGACGGGAAGCTGCCGCTGCTCGCGCCGATGAGCGAGGTCGCCGGCCGGCTCGCGACGCAGATGGGGGCCTGGGCGCTCGAGAAGGCCCAGGGCGGGCGTGGCATCCTGCTGGGCGGCGTGCCGGGCGTCCCGCCGGCACGCGTCGTGATCCTCGGCGGCGGGATCGTCGGCCTGAACGCCGCCCTGATTGCGGTCGGTATGCAGGCCGACGTGTGGGTGCTCGACCGGTCGGTCGAGCGCATGCGGGAGCTCGAGATCATGCTCGACGGACGGATCACGCTCGCGATGTCGAGCCGGCTGCAGGTCGAGGAGCTCTTGCCGGTCGCCGACCTCGTGGTCGGAGCGGTGCTGATCCCCGGCGCCCGCGCTCCGAAGCTCGTGACTCGCGAGATGCTCTCGCTCCTGAAGCCGGGGACGGTGCTCGTGGACGTCTCGATCGACCAGGGAGGCTGTTTCGAGACGTCGCGCCCGACGACCCACTCCGCCCCGATCTACGAGGTCGACGGCATCGTCCACTACTGCGTCGCGAACATGCCCGGGGCGGTGCCGAGGACGTCGACCAAGGCGCTGACGAACGTGACGCTGCCCTACGCCGAGGAGATCGCGAGCCTCGGCACGCGCGCCGCCCTCGAGCGCGATCCCGTCCTGGCCCGGGGCGTCAACGTCTGCGCGGGACTCGTCACGCACGAGGCGGTCGCCGGGACGTTCGGATTCCCGTTCACGCCGCTCGCCGAGGCGCTGTCGCGGCTGGGCGCGTAATCAGCCGGTCGCGTCGGCGGCGGCAGGTTTCTCGTCGCGGCTCGGGAATAGCTTGATCACCGCGAAGGTGATTGCCGCGGCCAGGACGAGAACGGCTGCGATCCACGCGGCCAACTCGAGGAAGCCGAGAAACGTCGCCATGCGATTCCTAGAATAGCTCGATGGCCCGCGCATGCGTGATCGTCCTCGACGCGGTCGGCGCCGGGGAGCTTCCCGACGCCGCCGAGTACGGCGACGAGGGCTCCGACACGCTCGGCAACCTGGCGCGCGCCGTCGGCGGCCTCGACCTGCCGAGCCTCGAGGCTCTCGGGCTCGGAAACGTCGAGCCGCTCGAGGGCTGCCCGCCTCAGCCCGGTGCGCCTGCCGTCGCCGGCCGGCTGCTCGAGCGCTCGAAGGGGAAAGACTCCGTCTCGGGCCACTGGGAGCTGATGGGCATCGTCCTCTCGCAGGCGTTCCCGACCTACCCGCACGGCTTCCCCTTCGGGATCATCGAGGAGTTCGCGCACCGAACCGGGCGCGGCGTGCTCGGGAATCTGCCCGCCTCGGGTACCGAGGTCATCCAGGAGCTCGGCGAGGAGCACCAGCAGTCGGGGAAGTGGATCGTCTACACGTCCGCCGACTCGGTCTTCCAGATCGCTGCGCACGAGGAGACGATCCCGGTCGAGGAGCTGTACCAGGCATGCGAGATCGCCCGGGAGATCCTGAAGGGAAAGGACGCCGTCGGCCGCGTGATCGCGCGCCCGTTCACCGGCGAGCCCGGGAACTACGTCCGGACTCCCGGACGGCACGACTGGGCGCTGCCGCCGCGGCGCCCCAACTACCTGTCGCTGATCCGGGAGGCGGGCGCCCAGGTCTACGGCGTCGGGAAGATCCCCGACATCTTCGCCGGTTGCGATATCGACGAGGCGTTCCCGACGAAGTCGAACGTCGAGGGCATCACGAAGACGGAGGAGCTGCTCGGCGAGGTCGAGCACGGCCTGATCTTCGTCAACCTCGTCGAGACCGACATGCTCTGGGGGCACCGCAACGATCCGGAGAACTTCCATCGCTGCCTGCAGGACTTCGACCGGCGCCTGCCGGATCTGCTCGGCCAGCTTCGTGCCGGCGACCTGCTCGTTCTGACCTCCGACCACGGCTGCGACCCGACGACGCCCTCGACCGACCACAGCCGGGAGTACGGCCTGCTCCTCGCCTACGTCGAGGGGCGAAACGCCGCCGGCAGGATCCACGAGGGCGAGTTCGGCGACGTCGGCGCGACCGTGAACCGCTGGCTCGGCGGCAAGCCGCCCCCGAAGCGGATTCCGGGCCAGCCGTTCCTCGAGCCGTAGCCTGCGGGAATCGTCGTGATCCGGCCCGCCGAGCTGATCGAGCGCAAGCGCGACGGCGGCGAGCTCGCCCCGGCCGAGCTCTCGGAGCTCGTGCTCGCCTACGCGAAGGGCGAGGTACCCGACGAGCAGATGGCGGCGTTCTGCATGGCCGTCTACTTCCGCGGCCTCACCTCGTCGGAGCGCTACGCGCTCACCGACGCGATGGTTCGAAGCGGCGAGACGCTCGACCTCTCCTCGCTCCGGCGCCGCGTCGTCGACAAGCACTCGACCGGCGGCGTCGGCGACAAGACGTCGATCGCGCTCGGTCCCGTCGTGGCCGCCTGCGGCGTCCCCTTCGCGAAGATGAGCGGTCGCGGGCTGGGACACACCGGCGGGACGCTCGACAAGCTCGAGTCGATTCCGGGCTTCCGGATCGAGCTCGACCGCGACACCTTCATCCGCCAGGTCGCCGACGTCGGGATGGCGATCATCGGCCAGACCGCGGAGCTGGTTCCGGCTGACCGCCGCCTCTACGCACTGCGCGACGTCACCGCGACCGTCGACGAGATCTCGCTGATCGCCGCGAGCATCATGTCGAAGAAGATCGCCGCCGGCGCGGACGTGATCCTCCTCGACGTGAAGGTCGGAGACGGCGCGTTCATGAAGACGATCCAGGACGCGCAACGCCTCGCCGCCGCGATGCTCGACCTCGGCCGGAGCGCCGGAAGGCGCGTCGTCTGCGAGCTGACGAACATGGACGAGCCGCTCGGGCGGGCGGTCGGCAACGCGCTCGAGATCCGCGAGGCGATCGCGACCCTCCGCGGCCAGGGGCCGCCCGACTTCACGGAGCTCGTGCTGCGCTCGGCGGCGCAGCTCCTCGCGCTCTCCGATCTCGGCGTGACCGAGACGGAGGGGAGACGCCGGGCCGAGGAGGCCGTTGCGAGCGGAGCCGCGCTGGCGACGTACGAGCGCTGGATCGCCGCGCAGGGGGGCGAGCCCGCGGCGGACGCGCTGCCGACCGCTCCGGTCGTGCACGCGCTCGGCGCAGCCCGGACCGGCTTCGTCCAGGAGCTCGCGGCGCTCGGCGTCGGACGGGCCGCGGTCCACCTCGGCG
>JBBILK010000103.1:0-8457 GCA_037444965.1 Actinomycetota bacterium
GGGACGGCGCCGACGTGCGCGGCCTCCTCGAGGCCGGCTACCTCGAGCGCCGCCGCGCGGAGGACGACACGCCGGTCACGGAGCCGCGAGGGGGCACCGTCTACCTCTGCGCGGTCGACGCCGACCGGACGGCCGTCTCCTTCATCCAGAGCCTCTACTACGGGTTCGGCTCGGGGGTGGTCGCGCCCGGCACCGGCGTCGTGCTCCAGAACCGGGGAGCCTGCTTCTCGGTCGCGGGGCGGGTGGAGCCCGGCAAGCGCCCGTACCACACGATCATCCCCGGGATGCTCCTTCGCGACGGCGAGCTGCTCGGCCCGTTCGGCAACATGGGCGGCTTCATCCAGGCGCAGGCGCACATGCAGGTCGTGTCGAACCTCGTCGATCTCGAGCTCGACCCCCAGGCAGCGCTCGACCGGCCCCGCTTCCGGGTGGACGGAGACACGGTCCTGCTCGAGGAGGGCCTCTGGCCCGAGGCCGCCGCGCTCGAGCAGCTCGGCTACCGCGCCGTCCTCGACGAGGACGTCTCGACGTTCGGCGGCGGGCAGATCGTCCTCGTCGAGGGCGAGGCGCTCGTCGGCGGCTCCGACCCTCGCAAGGACGGGTACGCCGCTGGTCTCTAGCGATCGAGGACGATCGCGCCCGGCTGCTCGCGAGCCCCGGCGTACGTCAGCTCGGCCCCCTCGACGCCGAGCACGGAGGCGAGCTCGCCGAGCAGCTCCTCCGCCGGCGGGAGCTCCGCCGCGCTGACCGCCGTCCGCGCCACCTCGCGCACGCGCCCCGGGGTGGCGCCGGTCAGCCTCGCCGCCACGGTCGGGTTCGCACCGAGCGCGATCACGTCGCCCGGCGGCAGCGGGCCGTGGTACTCGGGAACGGACAGGTACTCGTCGACGATGCTGCCGCGCTCGAAGAGGACGTAGCGGGCCACCTGCCCCTCCTCGACGCCGAGCAGGAGGACGACCGCGCCCATCCGGTCGGACAGCTCGAGCGCGAGCCGTCGCAGCATCGCGGGCTCACGGTCGCACAGCTCGTCGTGCACTGCCGTCCATCCGTTTCTCGGCCCGAGGACGACGCTCCCGGCCGAGCCGCCGGGGAGGCGCGGCACGTACTGCGAGACGGCGCGCGCGACCGCGTCGGCGTCGTCCGTCTGCACGTGGATCGACCCGAAGGAGGCGCCGCGCGGCAGGGCGGCAACGCGTTCGGCGACCGCCGCGAGCGGCGCGAAGAGGATGCGCGACTCCTCCTCGAAGCCGAGGCGGTCGTAGACGGCTCGGGCGTCGACGTTCGTGGCCAGCACCTCGAGCGTTATCGTCTGCGCGCCGTGCTCGGCGCCCCAGGCGGCGACCTCGCTCAGCAGCGCCTTGGCGACGCCGTGCCGCCGCGCGCGAGGCCGGACGTAGACCGTGTCGAGGTAGCAGATCGCCGGCTCCTCGAGCTTCGCGATCGCGAAGCCCGTCGGGCCCTGGTCGTCCGCGGCGAGGAGCACGAGCCCGGACCGCATGAGCTCGCGGATCTCGTCCCACTCCTTCGCGAACGTCGGCTCCCCGCGGTGCGGCGGCTCGGGCACTTCGCGCTCGAACTCCTCCCAGAGCTCGCGCACGACGTTCTCGTCCGCCTCCGTCAGACGGCGGATCTGCATCTCGCGAGGATGCGGGCGATCTGGAAGAAGTCGTCGAAGGGCTCGAACGGGACGCCCCGCTCGGCAAGGTACGCCGCGAGGCCGCGCCGGGCGAAGACGACGTCGCAGGCCTCCGCCCCACACCGATCGGAGAACCCGTCGCCGACGTACACCGAGCGACCGCCGTTCGCGAGCGCGAGCACGGTCGACCGCTTGCACGGCTCGCCGCAGACCGGGCAGGGCTGCTCGTCGCGGAAGCGGACCCGCCAGCCTGCCGGGTCGGGCTCGACCGAGTTCGAGACCAGCTCGAGGTCGCCGTAGCCCTCGCGCTCGAGCACCGGCTCGATGAGCTCGCGGAAGCCGCTCGAGATCACGACGAGGCGCCACCCGCGCTCCTTCGCGAGGCGGACGAGCTCGGCGAAGCCGGGCCGGATGCTCGCGTTCGCGAGCACCCAGTCGACGACCTCCCCGAGCGGCGCGCGGACCGGCGCGAACTCTCGCCGCAGCACCTCGTGCAGGGTGAGCCGCTGCTCGTCGAGCCCGGCGTCGACCTCCGCGTAGACCGCCGGATCGCCGAACGACTGGGCGATCGCGTCGAGGAGGTCGCGCTCGGTGATCGTGCCGTCGAAGTCGAGGAAGACGGTCGTCATTGCGACGACCAGCATAGATGCCGCACAATGGGAGCCCGTGCGCTCTCCCGTCACCGTCGCCTGCGTGCAGGCCGAGCCGGTCATCCTCGACCGCGAGGCGTCGATCGAGAAGCTCGGGCGGCTGACGGCGGAGGCCGCCGGGAGCGGCGCGCAGCTCGTCGTCTTCCCCGAGGCGTTCGTCCCCGCGTACCCGTCCCAGTCGTGGGCCAAGTACCTCGGCGGCTGGGGTGACCCGCGCGGCAAGGCGGCGTTCGCCCGGCTCGCGCAGCAGTCCGTCGAGATCCCCGGGCCGGCGTTCGAGGAGATCGCCGCTGCGGCAAGCGAGAGCAGCGTCTGGCTGGTCGTCGGCGTGAACGAGATCGACCACGACCGGCCGGGCACGCTCTACAACACGCTGCTCCTCCTCGGCCCGGACGGGACGCTCGCGCAGAAGCATCGCAAGCTGATGCCGACGAACCACGAGCGCATGGTCTGGGGGATGGGCGACGGCAGCGGCATCGGCGCCGTCGAGACGCCCTTCGGGCGCGTGGGCGGCCTCATCTGCTGGGAGAACTACATGCCGCTCGCCCGCTTCGCGCTCTACCAGTCGGGCGTCGAGATCTACGTCGCCTCGACGGCCGACGACAGCGAGGTCTGGCAGCAGAGCATGGTGCACATCGCGCTCGAGTCGCGCTCCTACGTGATCAGCTGCTGCCACTTCCAGGACGCCGCCCACTACCCGGACGACTTCCCGCTGCGCGAGGAGTTCGCGCACAAGGGTCTGCTCGGCCGGGGCGGCAGCGCGATCCTCGGCCCCGACGGCGGCTATCTCGCCGGGCCGCTCTGGGACGAGGAGGGGATCCTGTACGCGGAGCTCGACCCGGCCCGGCTCCTCGAGGAGCGTCAGCGGTTCGACCCCGTGGGTCACTACAACCGGCCCGACGTCTTTCGCCTCGAGATCCGCGCGCCGTAGAGGCTAGGCGACCCGGTTTCGCAGCACGCCGATCCGCTCGATCTCGAGCTCGACGACGTCGCCGGCCTTCAGCCAGCGGCCGTCTCCCTGCTCGAGGATGCAGCCGCTGCCGACCGTCCCGGAACCGATCACGTCCCCGGGGAAGAGCTGCGTGTTGCGCGCCGCGTGGGCAACGAGCTCCTCCCACGTGTAGTGCATGTCCGCCAGGTTCCCGCGCGATCGTTCCTCGCCGTTCACCCGCGCGACCATCTCGAGCCGCAGCTCGCCGAGCTCGTCGGGAGTGACGAGCCACGGGCCGAGGCTGGTCGCGAAGTCCTTCGCCTTGGCCGGCCCGAGCCCGACGGCCATCTCCATCTTCTGGAGCTCCCGCGCCGACCAGTCGTTCATGATCGTGAAGCCCGCGATCTGCCCGGCGGCACCGATGACGGCGGCCGCCTCGAGCTCGTAGTCCCGCGCGATGCTCTCGGGCGGGAAGTGGATCTCCGCTTCGGGCCCGACGACCGCGGCCGGGCTGGAGAAGTAGAAGACCGGGATCTTGTACCACTCCGGCGCGATCTCGACGCCGCGCTGGAGCCGGGCCGCGCGGACGTGCCGCTCGAACGCGTAGAAGTCGCGGATCGACGGCGGGCGCGGAATCGGGGCGAGCAGGCGCACGTCGGCGAGCGCGTGCTCGGCGACGTCCTCCCCGCCGGCTTCGAGGTAGGCGGCGAGCGAGGGCGCCGCGAGCTCGATCACGCGCTCGCCCTCGATCCGGCCGGGCGCCTGCCGACCTTCGCGCTCGAACGTGCACAGCCTCACGGCGGGAGTATCGCCTCCCGGCGGCGAGAGGGCTAGTGGCGACCGCTAATCGACGACCTCGACGGGCGCCGTTCGCGGGCGCGCGAGCAGGATCCCGGCGCCGATCACGACCCCGCCCGCGACCTGGATCCAGCTCATCGTCTCGGAGAGGACGAGGACGGCGAAGACGGCACCGAGGAACGGCTGCAGGTTCGAGTAGACGGAGGCGCGGTTCGCGCCGACCTTGCCGATCGCCTTGAACCAGAGCACGTTCGTGACGACGAAGGCGAGGATCATGCTGTACGCGAGCGCCGCCCAGGCGAGCGTCGTGACCTCGCTCCAGTCCTCGCGGACGGCCCTCGGGATCGCGGTCGCGAGGAGCGGCACCATTGCCGCGAGACCGACGACGGCGCTGATCCGGTAGGGCGAGTAGCGCCGCATCAGCGGCGCCGCCATGACCGAGTAGAAGGCCCAGGTGAGCGGAGCGACGATGCCGATGAGAATCCCGCCGAGGTCGCCCGAGAGCCCGCCCTGGGCACCGGAGGCGACGAGCGCGACGCCCGCGAACGAGAGGGCCGTCGCGACCCAGTGGCGCGCGTGCGGCCGCTCGACACGAAGCCCCCAGCCGATCAGGGCGACGAAGATCGGCAGCGTGCCGAAGAGCAGCGCGACGGTCGAGGCAGTGGTCAGCTTGACGGCCGTCGCGAAGCTGATCTGGTTCAGGTACAGGGACACGGCGATCAGCCCGCAGAGCAGCCAGATGTCGCCCCGGCGGACGCGGAGGCTCCGCTCCAGCCCGACGGTGATGCCGGCGAAGGCAAGCGACCCGAGTCCGAAGCGCAGCGCCGCGTACACGAGCGGCGAGAAGCCGTGCGTCAGCCCGTACTTGATCACGACGAAGTGGAAGCTCCAGACGAGGACGGTGACGAGCAGCAGAGCGTCTGCGGATCCGAGCCGGCCGCGCATGGCAGCGATGCTATGGTCTGGCGCGATGGACGACGGCCGCGAGCCGACGATCGAGGATATTCAGGCGCTCACCTGCGCCGCGACGCCCCACTTCGCCTTCCAGATCCGCGCCCGGGTCCGCGACCTGATCCGGGAGCTTCCTCCCGACGGCCCGGTCCGGCGCTACGGCGAGGAGCAGATCGCCCTGCTCGAGCGACTCGGCTTCTCCTCCTCGAAGGCGGCCGAGGGCCCGCTCGAGTCGCCCGGGCGCATCGGCTGGGAGACGATCCCGAGCCACCGGCCGGCTCGCTCGGAATGACCAAGCCCTTCGAG
This sequence comes from Actinomycetota bacterium, assembly GCA_037444965.1. Lineage (GTDB taxonomy): Bacteria > Actinomycetota > Thermoleophilia > Gaiellales > Gaiellaceae > JBBILK01. The sequence goes on from JBBILK010000103.1 coordinate 5,273, forward strand.
GGCAGGTCCGTGCTCGTCACGGGCGGCTCGCGGGGCATCGGCAAGGAGATCGCCCTCCGCTTCGCCGCGCTCGGCGCCGCACGCGTCTCGATCGGATACCTGCGGAGCGACGCGGCGGCCCGCGAGACTGCGGCCGCGCTGGCAGAAGCCGGCGCCGAGCCGGTCCTCCTCCGTGGCAACATCGGCGACCCCGACCGTGTCGCCCGGCTGCTCGACGAGGCCGGGGCGCTCGACGTGATCGTCGCGAACGCCGCCACGGGCGTGATCCGGCCGGCGCTCGAGCTCGAAGAGAAGCACTGGGACTGGACGCTGAACGCGAACGCCCGCTCGATCTTCACGCTCGCCCGCCACGCCGCGCCCTCGATGCCGCCCGGCAGCTCGATCGTCGCCCTCTCGAGCCTGGGCTCGGTCCGCGTGCTCGAGAACTACGTTCTCGTCGGAGTCTCGAAGGCGGCGATCGAGGCGCTCGTCCGCTACCTGGCGGTCGAGCTCGCGCCGCACGAGATCCGGGTCAACGCCGTCTCGGCGGGTCTCGTCGAGACCGGCGCCCTCGACTACTTCCCGAACCGCGAGGAGATGCTCGCCTTCTACAGAAGCCGCACCCCTGCCGGCCGGCTCGTCGAGCCGAAGGACGTCGCCGGCGCCGTCTGCTTCCTCTGCTCGCCCGAGGCCGAGATGATCCGCGGCCAGACGCTCGTCGTCGACGGCGGCTTCTCGGTCGTCGCCTGAGGTCGCCGCGTCGGGCTCACGTGCCCGGCAGATCGACCCGGTACTCGGGCTGGAGCTCGACTCGGACGTCGACGTCCTCGAGCCCGGCCTCGTCGAGCAGCGCGCGCAGCTCGCCGGCGTCGGGTACCGGCAGCGGCCCGTCCGCGCGCACGACCACGAACTCCTCGGCGAGGTCGACGGAGAGGACCTCCCAGCCGGCGGCGCCCGCCCACCCCTCGGCAACGTCCGTCACGTCCATCGTGACGATCGTCTCCGACGAGATGCGGGCCGTCGATGCGGCGAGGGGAACGCAGAGAGCGAGCACGGAGACCGTGACGACGACGACTGCACCGCGCCTGCTGATCCGTGATCTCGCCGCCGTCTCGGCCGCTGGGCGTCGCACGCGGTAGAGGGCCATGACCACGAGCCCGCTCAGCAGGATCGCGCCGACGTTCGTGAGGAACAGGAGCAGCGCCCCCAGCGACTGGTTGCCCGCCCCCGCCTCGAGCGTCAGCCCGACGACGCAGAGAGGCGGAACGAGGCTGATCGCGATCGCGACGCCGGGGAGCGTGTCGGAGACGTCCGAGCGGACGAGCGCGAACGAGCCGACCGCGCCGGTCGCGAGCGCGGCGATCAGGTCGGCGAGGCGCGGGCTGACCCGCCCTGCGACCTGCGAGCTCGTCTCGGCAACGACGTCGTAGGGGACGAGCAGCCCGAAGACGACCGCCACGGCGACGACGGCGGCGGAGCCCGCGACGACGAGCGCGAGCGAGACGAGCAGGTTGCGCCCGTCCGCCGTGACCACGGAGAGAACGGCCCCGAGGATCGGCGTCATCAGCGGCGCCACGATCATCGCCCCGATCACCGTCGCGGTCGAGTCCGTGACCACCCCGGCGGTGGCGATCACCGCCGCGAGCAGCAGCAGCATCCAGAACCGGCTCAGCTTCCGGGCCTGCTCGGGGCCGTCGTAGAGCAGCTCTTCCCGCATGCGGCCCAGGTCGGCGTCGGTGACGGCAGGCATCGTCCTCCTCGAGCGATCGAACGGCGCGATGATCCGCATCGCGTCGGACAGAGCCCGCCGCACGGCCTTGACCGGCAAGGCACGGACCGCTTATACTTTCATTACGCAATGAAAATGAACGACCGCAGCATCTACCCGCTCGGCAAGCGGCGGACGTTGATCGTCCTCGCGGGCACGCTGCTCGGGATGCTGCTGGCGTCGGTCAACCAGACGCTCGCGGCGACGGCGCTGCCGAGGATCGTCGAGGAGCTCGGCGGTCTCGGCGACTACTCGTGGGTCTTCTCCGCCTACGTGCTCGGCGTGACCGTGACCATCCCCCTCTACGGCAAGCTCTCCGATTTGTACGGGAGGCGGCCGCTCTTCCTCACGGCGATCACCCTCTTCTCCGTCGGTTCGGTGATCGCCGGACTCGCGCCGTCGATGGAGGTGCTGATCGCAGGACGTGCCGTCCAGGGCCTCGGCGCCGGCGGCTTGATCCCGCTCGGGATCGCCGTCATCGGCGACATCATCGCTCCGCGCGAGCGTGGCCGCTGGCAGGCGATCAACGGGGTCGTCTTCGCGAGCTCGGCCGTCATGGGGCCGCTCATCGGGGGCTGGATCGCCGATAACGCCTCCTGGCGGCTCGCCTTCTTCGTCAGCCTCCCGCTGGCGGCCCTCGCGCTCCTCGTCGTGTGGTTCGGCTTCGGGACCTGGGGACGCCGTGAGGACCGCCGGATCGACTGGCTCGGGGCGGCGCTCCTCACGCTCGGCACGGGCGCGGGACTCGTGGCCGCATCGTCGGGCGGCATCGACTACGCCTGGACCTCGCCCGCCATCGTCGGGCTGCTCGTTGCGTCGGCCCTTCTGCTCGCGGCCTTTCTCGCCTGGGAGCGCCGTGCGGCAGAGCCGCTTCTGCCCCTCCGCCTCTTCCGCCGCCGGGCGATCGTCACCGCACAGCTTGCGCTCTTCGCGCTCGGTGCGGCCGCGTTCGGCACGGTCACGTTCGTCCCGCTCTTCATCCAGGGTGTCCTGCACGAGAGCGCGACGAGCTCGGGCGCGGTGCTGACGCCGCTCATGCTGTCCTGGGTCGGGGCGAGCGTCGTCGCAGGCCAGATCGTCTCCCGGACAGGACGCTCCCGGCCCGTCCTCCTCGTCGGGCCGCCGCTCATGGCCGCCGGGTTCGCCCTCCTGACCGTGATGGGGACGGGGGCCTCGACGCTCGAGGCGGTGCGCAACGTCGTCATCGTCGGCACCGGAATCGGACTGATGGCGCAGACGCTCGTCGTCGTCGTGCAGAACGCCGCCCCTCGCGAGATGATGGGCGTGGCGACCGCCTCGGCTCAGTTCTCGCGCTGGATCGGAGCGACGATCGGCGTCACGCTGATGGGCGCGATCGTCGCCGCCCGCGTCGGCGACCCCGCGACCGCGACCGTCTCGTCCGGGGAGCTCGCGAGCGCACTCCACCCCGCGTTCGCGC
>JBBILK010000104.1:0-8457 GCA_037444965.1 Actinomycetota bacterium
CAGAACGAGATCGAGGCGCTCGTCGCGCTCGGCCGGCTCGACGAGGCAGAAGCGGAGATCGGCTACGTCGCCGAGCGGGGACGGCCGACTGGACGGGCCTGGCACGACGCAGTCGCAGCCCGGGGCCGGGCGCTCGTCGCGGCCGCCCGCGGCGACCGGGAGGCGGCCCGTACGGCGATCGCGAGCGCCCTCGACGCGCACGAGCGGCTCCCGCAACCGTTCGAGCTCGGGCGCACGCTGCTGGCCCAGGGCCAGATCGAGCGCCGCCTCAAGCAGCGCGGGGCGGCCCGGGCGGCGCTCACGAGAGCCCTCGACCTCTTCGACAGCCTCGGAGCGCCGCTCTGGGCGGAAAAGGCAGCCGAAGAGCTCGCGCGCATCCCGGGCCGCGCTCCCGGCTCCGGGGAGCTGAGCGAGACCGAGCGGCGGGTCGCAGACCTCGCCGCCGAGGGCCTGACGAACAAGGAGATCGCCGGCAAGCTCTTCGTCTCGGTGCGAACCGTCGAGGCGAACCTGTCGAAGGTCTACGCGAAGCTCGGCGTTCGCTCGCGCACCGAGCTAGCGAGCCGCCTCGGCCGGCCGTCGCCGCGGTAGCCGCTAGCCGGGGAACATCGCCGCCTCCCACGCCGGGCGCTCGGGGGCCTCGCCGGCCTCGAGCGTCGCCCGCCACGCCTCGTCGGTCAGCCGCTCGCCCGGTTGGCTCGTGAACTCGTAGTACGAGTAGACGCCGCCGACCGCGACCTGGAACGCGCCTGCGTCGTCCGGGACGAGCACGTAGATCCGGTCGATCCTCCCGGTGGCGACCTCGAGGATCCCGTCCGGGCCGCTGGCGACGTCGGCGACGATCGCCGCGTCCTGGTCGGCTTCCGTCTCGCCCGACTCCAGCCGGTCGGACGTTCGCCAGAACCACGCCTCGAGCTCCTCGCCGACGTGCGTCAGCCGCTCGTTGTCGCTTTCCGAGATCGGTTCGCCTGCGAGCTCGTCCCGGGCGATCCGCTCGAGGAACCCGAGCAGCTCCGTCAAGTCCGCGAGCAGTCCCGCCTGCTCGTCCGTGAGCAGGCCCCGCTCGTCGAGCCCTCGCTGCATCAGGTCGGCGGCCGCGGCCAGGCGGGCGAAGGCGACGGGCTCGGGCTCGACCCAGTTTCGCCGCGGCGGGATCGGCGCACCGTCCCCGCCCTCCGCCACCGCCTGCTTCGTGTACAGGATCGTGTCGTGCTTCAGCTCCGCGTAGGAGCCGAGGCCGGCCTGGTGCGCCTTCGCCGTCCAGGCCTCGCTGCGCATGAAGTCCGGGTAGGCCTCGGCCCTCGAGGCGAACATCGGCTCGACCGCGTAGAGCCAGGCGTCGTAGACGGTCGAGCCCCAGTCCTCGGGCGGCCGGGCGGCGACCGCAGTGCGCAGTGCCTCGAGCTGGGTGTCGTAGCTCGCGTAGGCGGTCTCGCCCAGCTGCTCCAGCGCACCGTAGGCGAACTCCGATCCGAACGCGGCGGCGACGTCGAGAGCGGAGGGAATCGTGCGCGGCTTCTCCGCGGTACCGACGTTCGGGTAGAGCAGCTGGTCGAGGACGTACGAGTCGAGCACGAACCGCGTCCCCATGAACCGGATCGCGGCGCGGTCGGGGCTGATCAGGACGGGTCGCGTCCGCGCGAGCTGGTCGAGAACGGCCGAGACGACGGTGTCGTCGGCGAATGCGGCCGCGTCCTCGATTCCCCCCGGAGCGGCGGCCCGCGCTGCATCGGCCACCTCGACCGGCGTGTAGTCGTCGGCGAGGCCGACGAGGAACGCGGTCGGCTCGTAGAGCTCGCGCCACAGCTCGACGAGGTCGGGATTCGCGTCGAGGGCGCGCGAGGCCAGGATCGCCGTCCGGGCCGGCTCGAGGCCCGGGCAGCCGGTCGTGCCGGGGAGGCAGAAGCCGAGCTGGCCGAGCACCGACATCGCGACGAAGTACCGGGTCAGGTCGGCGCTGCGCGTGTAGTGGCCGCGCGGCGTGAAGAGCGAGTAGTCGATCGGCGCGCCAACGACCGGCGAGGTCTCCTGCCCTCCGTGCGCGTCGGCGAGCACCTTCTCCTGCGCCGCGAGCGGCCCGAGCGTGACGGGGAGGCCGAGCTCGGCCGCGGCCACCTGGAAGAGCTGCTCCGCACGGGAGGCCGCCTCCTCGACCGGCGTGCCGGCGAGCTCGGCGCTCTGCGCGGCACCGGCCTCGACGAGGCCGGTCACGAGCGCCTCGAGTCTCGGGAGCAGCACCTCCTGCTCGAGGCTCCGCAGCACCTTGTCGAAGACGAGGTGCCAGACGTGGTAGGCAGCGTCGGTCGTCACGAACACCGGCCACCCCTCGTACACGTTGCCCTGGTAGGCGAAGTGGAAGAGGCGGAAGTCGGACGGGACGACGACGAACCCGCGCTCGGCGAGCGCGTCCGAGGCGCCGGCCTCGCCGAGCGCTCGCTCGACCTCCGCCGCGACCTGCGCGCCGTCCAGCGAGCGCGGCGTCGCCGGCCCGGCGTACGGAGGGGCGTCCGGCTCGAGCAACGGGACGGGCGCGTACTCGGAAAAGCGAACGAGCGACGTGGGCAGCGCGAACGGAGTGGGCCCGGGAGACGGAGCGGTGGTGACGACCGCCTCCGTCGTCCCGGCCGTCGTCTGGGGCGCCGGGGGCTCCGGGCTCGGCCCGGCCTCCTTCGACGTGCACCCGGCGGCGAGGGTCGCGGCCAGAGCTACGAGCACGAGCGAGCGGCGAATCATCGGGAGCTCCTTTCGAGGACGAGCGGGTCGAGGCGGCCGTCGCCGTCGACGTCGGAACAGGCCGGGACGCCCCGGCCCGGGAGGTCGGGCAGCGGCAGGAAGCCGAACCCGCCCCACCGCCACGCACCGGCGCCGGTCACGGCGGGGTCGTCGAGCGTCGAGTAGGCGACCGCGATCGACCCGTCGCAGGGCGCGACCGCGGCCACCGGCCGCAGGAGCGTCCCTGCCACCCAGCGCGGCCGCAGATCGAGCGGCCGGTACAGCCCCAGGTGGGCCGACCGGCCGCGCCGGTCGACGAGCCCGTCCCGAGGCAGGAGCGCGCTGACGGCCGTCGGCGAGAAGGGCCGCCGGAACGCGACGACGAGGTCCCGCCGGCCGTCGCCGTCGGGATCGCCGATCGCGGCGTCCACGACGTCGCCCTCGAAGTCCGCGACCGTGCGGGGGCGCTCGACCGCGGCCGGTACCACGGGCGAGGCGAGCATCCACCAGGCTCCGTCGAGCTCCGTCGCGCTGCCGGCCGGCGGCTGCCAGCCCACGAAGCGCACCGGGCCACCGGTGTGGTCGGTCGACCCGACCCGGTACGCGCGCACGCCGTCCGCTCCCGCGAGCACCTCGAGGATCGCTCCTGCCCGCGTTCCCGGGGCGTGCTGGTCGAAGAGCAGGTTGCCGAGGCTCGTCGCGACGACCGTGGGCCGCCCGTCGCCGTCGGGGTCGATCACCGTGACCGGCTGGACGACGTGCGGGCCCTGGCCCCAGACGACGTCGGCACCCCACGAGGCGAGCACGCGGGCAAGGCGCATCAGGTAGGGGTCGGTGGCCGGCACGTACTCCGCTCCGCCGTGGATCCCGACGGCGACGACGTCCGCGGACGAGCGAGCGAGCGCGACCGCGGCGCGAGCGCGCGCGTCGTCCCACCAGGCGACGCCGGCGCTCTGCGGACCCGCCCGCGGTCCCTGACCCGTGCCGTCGAAGGCGAGGAGAGCCACGCGCAGGCCGCCGGTCTCGACGAGCCGAGGCGCGAAGGCGCCGGCGGCCGAGCCTCCGCCGCCGACGGCCCGAAGTCCCGCCCCGGAGAGCGCCCGGAGGGTGTCCGTGACGGTGCCCGGGCCCGCGTCGCCTGAGTGGTTGTTGGCGACGCTCATCGCGTCGAACCCGGCCCGTGCGACCAGCCCGGCCGTGGCGGCGGGCGCCTCGAGCGCGTTCGGCCCGAAGTGCGGGTCGTGCGGCCGTCCGGTCAGCGGCGACTCGAGGTTGGCCACGGCCAGGTCGGCCGAGGCGACCTGGAGCCGGACGCCGGCGAGGAGCTCGTCGGGGTCGTCGGCGGCGAGAGCTGCCACGCCCCGCCCCAGCATCACGTCGCCGGCGAACAGCAGCCGGACGGCGACGCCTTCCGCATCGCCTCCACCCGCCGATCCGCACCCGGCGGCCACCCCGGCGACGGCGAGGGCGAGCGCCAGGAGCCCGCCCGCAGGTCGACGCCGAGCGCCAGCGACAGCCGAGAAAGGCACGCGAGGAGAATCATGCCCGGCCGGCAGGAGCGTGTCCCTCGTTCGAGGGATTCCACCCCACGATCGCCCGGCGCTCCACTAGGGTGCGAGTAGAGGCGGGGGACGTCCCGTGAGGGGAGCGTCTGCGGCAAACGCGTCAACTCTCTCGAGAGCATCCCCCGCCCCTTCAGCCTTTCATACGGGGACGACGGAGCGGTCTGGGACGTCCCCCGTTCGAGGGATTTCGCACGACCGCAGGCCGCCGTCCTCTACCGTCAGAAGTGCGGGGAACGCTTGGAGAGGGAGCGTCTGCGGCGAACGCAGCCCTCCCGAAGAGGCGTTCCCCGCGCGAGCCAGCATGACACAGACCGGGCCGGTGCGAAAGAGCGGCTCGCATTCGAGGCCCCTTTTCCCTCAGAATCCCTCCATGGGGACGGGGAACGTCGATCCGGTGCGGCGAGTCATGGTCGCCACCGACCGCTCCGCGAGCGCCGACTACGCGGTCGGCTGGGCGACGGAGATGGCGGAGCGCTACGGGGCCGAGCTCTACCTCCTGCAGGTGATCGTGCCGCAGAGCCCGCCCGGCACCGAGGCAGGGCAAGCCGAGGCGACGCGCGCCTCCTACGCGGCCGAGGACCTGCGCCGGTTCGCCGAGGAGCTCGCCGGGGAGCGCGGCCGGGCGAAGGTGGTGGTCGGTGACGATCCGTCGAGCGCGATCGTCGAGGCGGCCGACGAGGAGGCGGTCGACGTGCTCGTCGTGGGCAACGTCGGGATGAGCGGCCGCAAGGAGTTCCTGCTCGGGAACGTGCCGAACCGCGTCTCGCACCAGGCCCGCTGCACGGTCGTGATCGTCAACAGCGCGAATCGTCCCGAGGAGAAGCGCGGAGGGCTCGGGCGCCTCCTGCGGCGAGACGGATGAGCGAGCCGGGCACCCGTTCCGACGCGCAGGACGTCGAGGGCGAGCTTCTCGGCCGCGCCGCCCAGATCGGCCGCGTCCTCGCGCGGCACGGGCTGAAGGGGATCTTCGGCGGCTCCTCCGAGCTCTCGCAGCGCGAGCGAGCGAAGCGTCTGCGAGCCGCCCTCGAGGAGCTCGGCCCCACCTTCGCGAAGCTGGGCCAGATTCTCTCGACGCGGCCGGATCTGCTGCCGCCCGAGTTCGTCGAGGAGCTCTCGACGCTGCAGGACCGGGTCACGCCGATGACGGAGGCGGAGGTCGTCGCGGTGATGGAGGAGGAGCTCGGCGTCCCCTGGGAGGACGTGTTCGAGTCGATCGGCCCCCAACCGATGGCCGCCGGCACGATCGGCCAGGTGCACCGCGCCACGCTCGAGAACGGCGACCGCGTCGTCGTCAAGGTGCAGCGGCCGAGTGCCGGGCCCGACATCTACCGCGACCTCGGCCTGCTCGAGCTGCTCGCGACGAAGACCGCGGAGCGGCCCGTCTTCCGCCGGGTCGTCGACGTCCCGGCCGTGATCGCCCATCTCTCGGAGTCGCTGCGACGCGAGCTCGACTTCCGCGAGGAGGCCGCGAACATCGAGCGCATGCGCGGGGTGCTCGCGGCGTATCCCCGCCTCGACGTCCCTGGGCTCTACAAGGAGCTGTCGTCGTCGCGGCTGCTCGTGATGGAGGAGGTGCAGGGCGTCCCGATCCGCGAGGCGCCGCCGGGCAAGGCGCGAAGCGAGGCCGCCCGCCAGCTGCTCGAGTCGTACTACAGCCAGGTCCTGAACGTCGGCTTCTTCCATGCCGACCCGCACCCGGGGAACATGAAGTGGTGGAACGACCGGATCTACTTCCTCGACTTCGGGATGGTCGGCGAGGTCGCGCCCGAGACGCGCGAGCTCCTGCTGCTGCTCCTGCTCGCGTTCTGGCAGGACGACGTGCCGTTCCTCACGGACGTGCTCCTGATGCTCGGCGGCGAGGACCACCGCTCCGACCTCGACCTCGGCGCGATCCAGGACGAGCTCGCGGCCCTGGCCGGGCGCTACCGGCAGGCCTCGCTGAAGGAGATCGAGCTCGGCCCGATCCTGCAGGGGATCACGGAGATCGCCGCTCGCCACGACGTCCGCCTCCCCGCGTCGCTCGCGCTCACGGGCAAGGCGCTCGCGCAGATGCAGCTCGCGACCGCCGAGCTCGACCCGACGCTCGACCCGTTCTCCGTCGCGGGCTCCTACGTCTTCAAGAGCCTGGCGAGCGGCCTCCGCGGCCGGGCCGACCCGCAGCGCCTCGTCTACGACGCCCGCAAGCTGAAGCTGCGCCTGACCCGGCTCGCGGACGCGTTCGAGCGGCTCGCGGGAGCCCGGCCGGGGCCGAAGCTCGGAGTTCAGATCGGCGGCCTCGAGCAGCTCGAGCGAACGATCCGAAACGCGGCCCGGCGCGTCTCGCTCGCGGTCGTGGCGGGTGCCTGCATCATCGGCGCCGCCTTCACGGCGAGCGCGGAGCAGGTCGACACCTGGGTGCCGGTGACCCTGGGCACCGTCGGCGGGGTCGTGACCGCGATGCTCCTCGTCGATCTGGTGCGCCGCGCCTAGCGCGCTTCGTCACGCTCGCCCGGGCGGGCGAGCGCGCGGCGCAGCCGCCGCTCGGCGATCACGACGGCTACCGTCATCAGCGCGCCGAGGATCACCCGCTCGGCAAGTCGCTTGACCCGGCCCGGACGCTTCGCGCGCACGCCGTCCCGCCTACCCACGCTGCGCCACCCGATAGACGGCGAGGCTCTCGCCCTCGAAGCCCCTGAGGGCCGCGCCGATCCGCTCGACCGTGAACCGGTCGACTCGCAGCAGCTCGGCGACCTCGGGATCGTCCCGAACGGCAGCCGAGACGACGACGTCCTCGCCCGACGAGAGCGGGACGAGCCGCGCGGCGACGTTGACGGTCGAGCCGAAGTAGTCCAGACGATCGTTGAGCGTCACTGCGATGCACGACCCCTCGTGAATCCCGGCCTTGAGCACGAGTGGGCGCTCGCCCGGGCCGGGAGCCGCGAGCTGGCCCTGCGCGGCGAGAACCGCGCGGAGCGAGGATACCGGGCGCCGAAAGACCGCCATCACCGCGTCGCCGATCGTTTTCACGACCGCGCCGCCCTCCCGGTCGATCGCGTCACGGAGCACGTCGAAGTGTCCGACGACGGAGCCGTAGGCCGCCGCGTCGCCGATCTCGCGGTAGAGCCGGGTCGAGTCCCGAAGGTCGGTGAACACGACGGTCAGGCTTCCGACCGACATCTCCGCTCCCGGACGGAGCGCCTCGGTCGCGAACAGATCGCGAAACGCCTGGAGCGCGGTCACGTCGGCCGCGGTCGCCGCCTGGTCGGACCAGGCGGTTCGCTCGAGGACGACGAGGCGTTCCTCGGCGGCACCGTTGACGAGCAGGACGGAGGCGCGCGGTGCCAGCCGTTCCTCGCCTGCCGGCCACCCGCCGCCGCCCAAGGGCAGAGCGGCCTCGCTGCTCCCGTCGCCCGCGACAACGACGGCGCGGCTCCCCGCGAGGCCGGCCGCCCGGACCCGGTAGTGCCCGTCCTCGAGCGCCAGCTCGAGGCGCCGCTGCTCGGAGGGCGCGAGGAGCTGCTGCACCACGATGTGAGGCGTCACTTCGGGCCCGCCGACGCAGTACTCACGCGCCTCGACCTCGCGGACAGCCGGATTCGGCCGGAACGCGAGCGCCACCGAGCGATCGAGCTCGGCGGTGGAGTCGATCTGGCACGTGTCGCAGTGGATCCCGCTTCCGAGATCGGCAAGACGCGGACTCGTCTCCGTCGCGCCGCGGCAGAGCGGGCAGAGCAGCTCCCAGCGAAGCTCGAGCAGGCCGGCGCGGGTCGCGCGGAGGCAGAGCTCGAGCACCGCGCGCCGGCTCGCGCCCCAGTCGTCGGCAAGGGCATAGGGACGCAGCCGGCCGGCGGCGAGCTCGTCGCCGCGGGCGATCAGCTCGACCAGCCGGTCGGCCAGGAGGGGATCGGCGCCGTGCGTCTCGAGCTCGGCCCGGCCGCGCGCGAGCCGCTCTCGGCCCCCGGGCGCGAACCGTACCGGCCTGCCGAGCGCCGCCGCCGCCTCGGCGGTCTGCTCGACAGCCAGCCGGTCGTGTGCGTGAGGAGGTGGCGCACGGTCACCACGTCCGCGACGCCCGGCCGCTCCAGGCGGAGGTCCGGGAGGTGACGGGGGACCGGGTCGTCGAGGCCGAGGCGCCCCTGCTCGACGAGCGCATCGCGCTTGCGGATGGCGTCCTGTTCGTCGTCGGCGATCAACACGAGAT
>JBBILK010000105.1:0-8452 GCA_037444965.1 Actinomycetota bacterium
GGCCGCCGGTAGCGGTAGCGCGTGAGCAGCTCGTCCTCGGCCCGGAAGAGCGCGTTCGCGAGCGGCGTGTGGACGTAGGCGTTGACCAGGGCGATGTGGGTTCGGGTCCGGTCGTCCGGGTGGCGGCAGATCTCGCTGCCGAGCACGACGGGAACGGAGCCGAGGTAGTGATCCGGGAACTGCTCGTCGACGAGACGCTTGACGCCGAGCTCGCCGGAGCTGTCCTCGAAGGAGCCGCTGAAGCTGACGCACAGCCGCCGCGCCCCGCGTTCGAGCAGCGCGCGCACGGCCGCGAGCAGCTCCTCCTCGCCCGAGTCGCGCGCGACCGAGGCGATGCTCGCCGCGTCCACGACATGCCCGACCGCGGGGCTCCGGTCAAGGCCGTAGAGCGTCTCTTCCTCCCCCGAGTCGACGAGCAGGCCGATCCGCGGCCCCTTGCGCTCGGCGAGCACGTTCGTCGCGATCGTCGCCGACCAGCGGATGACCGCGACGTGGTCGAGAAACGCGGTCAGATCCGAGTAGCCGCCGAGCCGTGCGCCTTCTTCGAGTGCCTCGAAGAAGCAGACCGTGAAGTCGTGTGGCGTCGTGTCGACCTTCGTCGTCCAGTAGCTGGCACCGTCGCTGAAGAGCCCGTCGGTGAGCGTCCCGCCGATGTCGATGTCGACCGTGAGCGTTCGGCGGGGAGAGGCGTTCCGTCCCCCCTGCTCACCGGTGACGACGGATGCCGGAGCCCGGGTCTCGTCGTCGGCCACGATCACACTCCGGAAGCCTCGGTGGAGCGAACCCGACCCATGTCTCCCATGTGCGGCTCCTCTGTCCGCGGCGCTGTCATGGCAAACCTTGATTCTGTTGAGCGGAACAGATGCCGGATAATGTTCTGGTATCCGGACCGTGTCAATGATCTGTCTTGATCAGGGAACGCGGTGCCGAGGAGTTGCCGAGAGACACCGAGCCGAGACAGCCTCTGCCCATGAACGATCCCCGACGCGACGGCGGCCCGAGTCCCGGCCCTCGTCCCACCTATCCGATCGAGTCGGTCGACAACGCGCTGAGGCTGCTCGGCATGTTCCGGCGCCGCCAGCTCGTACGGGTCTCGGAGGTCGCCGAGGCGCTCGGCATCGCACCCTCGACTGCGCACCGCCTGCTCGCCATGCTGCAGTACCACGGGCTCGTGCGCCAGGATCCGCTCACGAAGGCGTACGCGGCCGGGCAGGCACTGCTCGATCTCGGGCTCGCGGCCGCGCAAGGGCTCGATGTGCGATCGCTGGCCCGTCCCGAGCTCGAGCGCCTGAGCCGCGAGCTCGAGGAGACCGTCCACCTCGTCGTGCTCGAGGGACGCTCCGCCTTCACGATCGACTCGGTCGAGAGCACCCAGGCGCTCCGCATCGGGGCTCCTGCCGGCATGGCCGAGCCGTGCCACTGCACGGCCTCCGGGAAGGCGCTCCTCGCCGAGCTTCCGGCGTTCGAGCTCCACACCCTGCTCGGGGGAACGCGGCTCGAGACGCCGACCCCACGGGCGATCGGACGCCTCGCGGACCTCGAGCGGGAGCTCGAGCAGGTTCGTGCCCGCGGTTACGCGACGAGCTTCGAGGAGAGCGAGCCGGGCATCGCGGCCGTCGCGGCCGTCATCCCCGAGCCCGCGCTGCTGCCGCGCGCCGCCATCGGCGTCTCGGCTCCGAGCTTCCGCCTGACGAGGAAGGAGGCGTCGCGGGTCGGTGCGGCCGTGCTCGAGACGGCGCGCGCCGTTGCGGGGCGCGCAGCTCCGCCGGCCGGGGAGCGACCCACCCAGCCGCGCGCTCCGTCCGGGCCGGCGCCCGCCTATCCGATCGAGTCGGTCGACAACGCGCTCAAGCTCCTGCACCTCTTCCGCAAGCAGAGCCCCGTACGCCTCTCCAAGGCGAGCGGGATGCTCGGGATCGCACGCTCCACGGCCCACCGTCTGCTCGCGATGCTTCAGTACCACGGCTTCGTCCGGCAGGATCCCGACACGAAGTCGTACCTCGTCGGCCGGGCGCTGATCGAGCTCGGAATCGCCGCCGTCCAGGGTCTCGAGGTCCGCATGCTCGCCCGGCCCGCGCTGGAGCGGTTGTGCAGCGAGCTCGACGAGACGGTGCACCTCGCGATCATCGACGGCCGCCACGTCCTCTACATCGACTCGGTCGAGAGCGCCCGGATCCTGCGGGTCGGTGCGCGCACGGGCATCGTCCTGCCGGCCCACTGCTCCTCGGCCGGGAAGGCCCTGCTCGCGACGCTGACGCTCGACGAGCTTCGCTCTCTGCTCGAGAACGTGCGGCTCGAGGCCGTAACCCCCCGCACGATCACCAGGCTCGACGATCTCGAACGAGAGCTCGAGCGCGTGCGCGAGCGGGGCTACGCGACGAGCTTCGAGGAATCCGAGCCGGGAGTCGCCGCCGTGGCCGCCTCGATGGGAACGGCAAGGCCGAGCCGGGCGCCGTGGCCGCCTCGATCGGCGGCACCGGCCTCCAGCCCCGCGCCGCGATTGCCGTCGGGGCGCCGAGCATCCGCATGACGAGGCGCCGAACCGAGAACGTCGCCGCGGCCCTGCTCGAGGTGGCCGAATCGTTCGCCGAGCAAGCACGCGCCGGACGTTCCGTAGCCGTCCGCTGGTTGCCACGCTAGGATAGTTCTCAAGAATATGATTCTGTTCTACAGAACAGCATCGTTCGGGGCGGGTGCGGTGCAGAGGCGATCGGCTAACTGCGCTTGGACGGCCTCAACCGGTCGCCGCGCAAGACGAGTCGTGCACGACCTCGTTCGCGAGCAGGAGCTCGAGTTCCCGTTCTGTGAATCCGTGCTCACGCAGTACCTCGCAGGTGCTCTCGCCTGGCTGGTGCGGCGGCGGGCGGAGCGGCCGAGGTGGCGTGCGCTCGAACTCGAGCGGGTTCGCAACCGCCTGCATCGTGCCGGCCGTTGGATGCTCGATCGTCCAGATCGCGTTCGTCTCGGCGACGTGCGGCTGCATGACGAGCGCGCCGTAGTCCAGGAGCGGGGCGCAGATCACGTCGGCGGCCCCAAGCATCTCGATCCATTCGGCCGTTGGGCGCGCACGGAAGAGCGCTTCCATGACTTCACGCAATGCGTCGCGGTTCCGGACACGCTTCTCGTTCGTGTCGTAGCGGGGGTCGTCCGCGAGCTCAGGCCGACCCAGCACGGCGCAGAGACGGGGCCAGCGGTCAGGCGTGTACGCGGCCACCATCAGATGACCGTCGCGGGTGGCGTAGGCCTCGTTGGGCGCGGCGTACGGGGCCGCGCTGCCCTGCCTGCCGACTGGCTCCCCGGTCGCCAGATACATGGCGAGTACCGGGAGCTGGAACGCGAGCAGCGACTGGAGCAGCGATACGTCTGCCCGCTGGCCACGGCCGGTCCGCTCGCGGACGTACAGGGAAGCGAGGACAGCCTGGACGGCGACGAACCCGCCCGCCATGTCTGCCGCGGGCGTTCCGACCTTGACCGGCGGCCCCTCCGCCGTGCCGGTGACACTCATGATTCCACTCACGGCCTGGACGGCGCCGTCGACGCCGGGCTGGTCGCGCCACGGGCCGTGCCGACCCCAGGCCGAGATAGCGACGTAGACGAGGCCTGGATTTCCGGTGGACACGTCGTCGTAGCCGACCCCGAGGCGCTCGGCGACGCCGGGTCGGAAGCTCTCGAGTATCACGTCGGCGCGGCGCGCGAGCCGCAGCACGACCTCGCGCCCGCCAGGCCGCTTGAGGTCGACGACGACGCTGCGCTTGTTGCGGTTCATGGCAAGGAACGCGCTGGCAACGCCCGCCGTGAACGGCGGGCCCAGCACCCGGCCCCACTCACCGCCCGGAGGCTCGAGCTTGACCACGTCGGCCCCGAGGTCGCCGAGCAGCGCCCCGCAGGTCGGCCCCGCGGCTCCCTGGGAGAGGTCGATGACCCGGATTCCGTCGAGCACTGTGCCGGTCCGCGGCTCGTCTGTTGCTTTCGTCCTGTCCACCGCCGGCTCCAATGCTCGTCCGCGCCGACCATACCACGGTATCTCGGACCGTCTCGCCCGAGGTGCCGCAGGTGACTCCACGGCGCACAGTCGCCGAGGGCTCCGTCCTCTGGGTTCCCTCCGTGGAACGGATCGAGGCGGCGCGCATCTCCTCCTACCGGCGCTGGCTCGAGGAGCGCACCGGTGCGGAGTACCCGACCTACACCGAGCTCTGGCGCTACTCGGTCGACGAGCTCGAGGAGTTCTGGCGCTCGTTGCTCGACTTCTTCGAGGTTCCCCACGACGGGGACCCCGGCGTCGCGCTCGCCGAGCGGCGGCTGCCGGGAGCGGACTGGTTCCCCGACGTTCGGCTCAACTACGCGGAGGTTGCGCTCCGCCGTCGCGACGAGGCGCCCGCGCTGATCGCGCGCCGGGAGGACGGCCGGCGGCGGGAGCTCTCGTTCGCCGAGGTGGCGGCGCAGGTCGGGAGCGTGTCGGCAGCGCTTCGCGATCTGGGCGTCGGGCCCGGCGACCGGATCGCGAGCTGCCTTCCGAACATCCCCGAAGCGGTGGTCGCCCTGCTCGCGTGCGCGAGCAGCGGCGCGATCTGGGCCTCGTGCTCACCGGACTTCGGCACCCGGGCGGCCGTCGACCGGTTCCGGCAGATCGAGCCGAAGCTGCTGCTCGGCGTCGACGGCTACCTCTACAACGGCCACCGGGTCGAGCGGCTCGAGGAGCTAGCGGCGCTGCGGCACGAGCTGCCCTCCGTCGAAGCGATCGTCCTCGTCGACTACCTCGACCCGGGCAGGGAGGCGCCGCCGGCGCTCGGGAACGCGATCGGGTGGGCGGAGCTCTGCGCCGGCGCGGCTTCGCCCCGCTTCGAGCGGCTGCCGTTCTCGCAGCCGCTCTGGATCCTCTACTCGTCGGGGGCGACCGGCCTCCCGAAAGGAATCGTGCACGGCCACGGCGGGATCGTCCTCGAGCACCTGAAGTCGGGTGCGTTCCACTTCGACCTCGGCCCTGACGACCGCCACTACTGGTTCACGAGCACGGGCTGGATGATCTGGAACGTCCTCGCGGGCAGCCTCCTGACGGGCACGGCGGCGGTGCTCTGCGACGGCAGCCCGGTGCACCCCGACCCGGGCGCGACCTGGCGCGTCGCGGAGGAGGAGGGCGTGACGTTCTTCGGCACGAGCCCGCCCTTCCTCGGCACGTGCGCGAACGCGGGGCTCTCACCGGGGCGCTCGGCCGACCTCTCCGCGCTCAGGGTTCTCGGCTGCGCGGGCTCGCCCGCCTCGCCGGAGCTCTGCGCGTGGGTCTACGAGGAGGTCGGGGAGGACCTGTTCCTCTACTGCGGGATCGGCGGCACCGAGGTCGCCGGCGGGCTCGTCAGCAACGTGCCGCTCCTGCCCGTGCGCGCGGGCGAGATGGCGGCGCCGTGCCTGGGGGTCGCGGCCGCGGCCTTCGCTCCCGACGGCCGGCCGCTCGTCGGCGAGGTCGGCGAGCTGGTGATCACCGAGCCGATGCCGTCGATGCCCCTTCGCCTCTGGAACGACCCGGACGGATCGCGCTTGCGCGCGAGCTACTTCGACGTCTACCCCGGGGTGTGGCGGCACGGCGACTGGATCCGCTTCACGGAGCGCGGCAGCAGCGTGATCCCCGGCCGCTCCGACGCGACGCTCAACCGCGGCGGCGTGCGCATGGGCACGGCGGAGTTCTACCGCGTCGTCGAGGCGCTGCCGGAAGTCGCCGACAGCCTGGTCGTCGACACCGGGCGGATGTGGCTGTTCGTCGTGATGGCCGAGGGCGCCGCGTTCACGCCCGAGCTCGAGCGGAGGATCCGCCGGCTGATCCGCGAGTCGCTCTCGCCGCGCCACGTGCCCGACGAGATCCACGCCGCGCCGGCGGTGCCGAGGACGCTCAACGGCAAGAAGCTCGAGGTGCCCGTGAAGCGGATCCTGGCGGGCGGCGACCCGGAGCAGGTGGTCAACCCCGGCGCGGTCTCGAACCCGGACGCGCTCGACTTCTACATCGCGCTGGCGCGCGACACGGCCGGCTAGCGGCTCGCCCGGCTCAGCGCCCGACGAAGACGGGCTCGCGCTTCTCGACGAACGCGCGGATGCCTTCCCGGCGGTCCTCGCTGTCGCGGAGGAAGTCGTGGCAGGAGCGCTCGAGCGCGAGCCCTTCCTCGAGCGGCGCGTCGCGGGAGCCGTTGACGGCCTCCTTGATCTTCTGCAGCGCGAGGGGCGCCCGCCGGCCGAGCACGTCGGCGAAGGCCGTCGCCTCGGCGAGGAGCGAGGCGGCGGGCACGACCCGGTTCACGAGCCCGAGCCGGTGCGCCTCGGCGGCGTCGACCGGCTCCCCGGTGAACATCAGCTCCTTCGCCTGCGCGGCCCCGATCAGCCACGGCAGGCGCTGCGTCCCGCCCGCGCCGGGCATGCTGCCGACCTTCACCTCGGGCAGCCCGAGCCGCGCGTCGTCGGCGGCGACGCGCAGGTCGGCCGTCAGCGCGAGCTCGAGGCCGCCGCCGAGGCAGTAGCCGCGGATCGCGGCGATCACCGGCCGGGGGAAGCTCTCGACCCGCCCGAGCGCCCGGTGGAACACGGTCACGAGCAGGTCGAGCCCCGCCGTGTCGTCGTACTCCCCCGCGAGCGCCTTCAGGTCGGCGCCGACGGAGAACGCCTTCTCGCCGCTCGAGGCGAGGACGATCGCCCGCACCGAGGGATCTGCTTCCGCCTCCGCGAGGCGCCGCTCGAGCTCCTCGAGCAGCTCGACCGTGATCGCGTTCAGCGCGTGCGGGCGGTTGAGCGTCGCGATCCCCACCGGCCCGCGCTGCTCCCAGAGCAGCGGGCGCTCGACCTCGCTCATATCATCACCAGCCCGCCGCTGACCGAGAGGGTCTCGCCGGTCGTGAACGAGGCCCGGTCGGAGGCGAGGAAGAGGACGGCCTCCGCGATCTCCTCCGGTCGCGAGACACGCCTGAGCGGCGTCGCGGCCACCATCGCGTCCATCAGCTTGCCGTGCCCCTCGTCGACGTTCCGCTGCAGGAACGGCGTGTCGGTGAGGCCCGGGGCGACGACGTTGACGCGGATCCCGAACCTCGCGACCTCGCGCGCGACCGCCTTCGAGAAGGCGATCACCCCGGCCTTCGCGCCCGAGTAGACCGCCTCGCCGGAGGAGCCGGCGCGGCCGGCCTCCGAGGCGATGTTGACGACCGCACCCGAGCCGCGCTCGATCATGTGCGGGAGCACGGCGTGCGTGACGGCGAGCACGCCGCGGAAGTTGATCCCGATCACGCGGTCCCAGAGCTCCTCGTCGCTCTCGACGAAGCGCACGATCCGGTCCCAGCCGGCGGCGTTGACGAGGATGTCCGGCGCGCCGAGCCGCTCGACCGCCTGGTCGACGCCGGCGCGGACGCTCGCGACGTCGGTCACGTCCATCGGCACCGCGACGGCGCCGGGGATCGCTGCCGCGACCTGCCCGGCCCCCTCGGCGTTCAGGTCGCAGACGGCGACCCGGGCGCCCTGCGCGGCGAAGGCGGCGACCACGGCCCTTCCGATCCCGCTCGCCCCGCCGGTGACGAGCGCGACCCGATCCTGGAGCTCCAAGGGTGTCCTCCTTTGCCTCTCTGCTTCTCGCGCCCCGCCCCGGGGCGCCACCCGGTCAGGCCTTCGCCGCCTGCAGCTTACGGAGTCGCTGCTGGGCGAGGATGGCAGCGCCGATTGCCCCCGCGTAGACGCCGAGCTCGTCTTCGCCGAGGAGGAACTCGCAACCGAGCAGCTCCTCGAGCTCCCGTTTCATCAGCGGCACGCGGGTCAGCCCGCCGGTGAGGGCGAACTCCGGCTCGGGCTTGACGCGCTTCGCGAGCTGCCCGGCGCGTCCTGCCAGCGCGACGATCGCGCCCGCGCAGATGTCCTCGGCGCTGCGCCCGGAGGCGAGGTGATTGATCACCTCCGACTCCGCGAACACGGTGCAGACGCTCGAGACCTCGGCCGGGTCGGTGGCCGCTTCGGCCAGGCCGGGGATGTCCGGGGAGTCGAAGCCCATGTAGCGCGCGGTCTTCTCGAGGAACGCGCCCGAGCCGGCGGCGCACTTGTCGTTCAGGCGGAAGGCCTTGACCCGCCCCTGCTCGTCGAGGCGGATCGCCTTGGCCGTCTGCCCGCCGACGTCGAGCACGGTCCGCACCTGCGGGAAGACCTCGTGGACGGAGCGTGCGTGGCAGGTGAGCTCCGTGATCGCGAGATCGCGGAACGAGACCATGTAGCGCCCCGCGCCTGTTGCGGCGACGTAGCGGATGTCGTCGCGACCGAGCTCGCCGGCCTCGAGCGCGAGGCCGAGCGCTCGGTTGGCGGCCTTCTCGAAGTTGAACCCGGTCGGGCACGAGCCGCGGGCGACGATCCGGCTCTCCTCGTCCGCGATCGCCACCTTCGTGTACGTCGAGCCCACGTCGATCCCGGCTGTCAGGCTCACGGCAGGACACCTCCCTTCGCG